>NZ_JAKSXU010000122.1:0-1354 GCF_022829325.1 Methylobacterium sp. J-092
GCGATCCCCCGCGCCCCGCGCAGCACCGGCGCCTCGAGCCCGGCGACCGTGTCCGTCGGCATCACGACGACGTGGGTCGGCTCGCCCGGCGCGCGCAGCACCGCCGTCCCAGGCCGGTCCTTGTCGCCGAGATCGACGTCCAGGCAGGGAAAGGTCCGGTCGGCGAGCGTCTTGGCGAGGACGCAGGTCTTCAGCGCCGCCCAGAGCACGTCCCGGCTCGGATCGCCGGTGGCGTGGAGGGGGATCGGCGATGCTGCCAGGAGGATCGCCAACGGCGGGATGTGGAGCATGGTGTCCTCTACCGTCGCCCATTACGGCCGGCCCGAGATATCGCTGCGACCAATCACGCTCATCATCACGGCTCGAGGGTAGATTTCTACCCCGCCGGGCTATGGAGCTCAGGGCTGCGGTAGGACGGGAAACCTCAAGCCTTCGAGGTTACCCGTACCGTTACCCGAGGAATTAAGCTGCTACCACAGCGTCTCAAGATATCGCTCTAAGTGCATCTAATTATTGGTGAGCGCGTTGGGGTTCGAACCCAAGACCTACAGATTAAAAGTCTAGATAATCTGTTGGCCCATCAGGCAGATAGCGTGATGTGTTGCGCTTCGTGTTGCTCTCACGCGCGCCGCGGCGGCGCATGTAGGGCCTACGTTGGATCGAACCGGAGATCTCGCATGAGCATCCCCAATCTCGATCTCAACCGCTTTAGGAAATGCATCGACCTGATGCGGAGCGGTGCAACCTCGGTTGAGCGAGCCGCTGAGATGGTCGTGGCGGGCCGTGTAGCGGCTTCGGCCAATCGGAAAGAAGCGTCATGACCGTCCGAGCGTCCTGCGGCTTCAAAGCCGGAGTGGATGGGATCAGGAGCCGGCGAATGACGGTGTCAGCCGTCGTCGCCGACTTCCAACCCGTGGTTCACCTCCGTCTGAGGGATGGCTCGGGCAGCCTCAAGCGGGCCACCGACACGATCGACCTCAGCCTTCGTCAGCCATCGTGAGGGCATGAGCGAGGCGCTCGAACACGCCTGTCTGCGAGAGACGCAAGAACCAGCGATGCACCGTGCTCCACGGCGGGAAGTCCAGCGGCAGATGCCGCCACGCGCATCCTGTCCGCAGGACGTACAGGATGCCGTCGAAGACCGCGCGCAGGGGCCGGCGCCATGGGCGGCCTGTGCTGGACGGCGCAGGCAGAAGCGGCGCAAGCACCGCCCACTCGGCATCGCTGAGATTGGTTGCGTAGGGCAGGCTCTCGCGCGCAAGCTCGGCGCGGGCGGCGGGCGTCCACATCGGGGTTCCTGGGTGAGCGTCAGACACTCTCCCAACGCCCGCGATGCTCGCCGCTCACCCAATAG
>NZ_JAKSXU010000140.1:0-61546 GCF_022829325.1 Methylobacterium sp. J-092
TGTTCTGATGGATGCGCGCGACCTCGTCCCTCTCCCCTGTGCGGGGGAGGGTAGGCCTCGCGTCAGCGAGGGTCGGGAGGGGGGAGCGCCGTATCCGGAGCCGCCGCTCGCCTCTCGCGACCCCCGCTCACGCGAGGCCCACCCCCCCCCGCAGAGGAGGAGGGGCGGAGACGGCAGCCCTCAGGCGCCCGGTGCCACCGTCTCCGCCCCTCCTCCTCTGCGGGGGAGGGTGGGCCTCGCGTGAGCGGGGGTCGGGAGAGGGGAGCGACCGCTCCGGATACGGCGCTCCCCTCTCCCGACCCGCTTCAGGGGGGAGGGAGGTCCGTGGCGATGGATGAGAAAGTCGGGCGGTCCGCCCGGGAGTGCCCTGCATGCGTACGCGGATCCTGATCGTCGAGGACGAGGAGGCGCTGACCACCCTCCTGCGCTACAACCTCGAAGCCGAGGGCTTCGAGGTCGATTCCGCCGCCCGCGGCGACGAGGCCGAGCTGCGCCTGCAGGAGCAGGTGCCCGACCTGATCCTGCTGGACTGGATGCTGCCGGGGCTCTCCGGAATCGAGCTGTGCCGCCGGGTGCGGGCGCGGCGCGAGACGGTGTCCCTGCCGGTCATCATGCTCACCGCCCGCGGCGAGGAGGGCGACCGCATCCGCGGCCTCGGGACGGGGGCCGACGACTACATCGTCAAGCCGTTCTCCGTGCCGGAACTGCTGGCGCGCGTCCGCGCGCTGCTGCGGCGCGCCAAGCCCAGCCACGTCGCGAACCTGCTGGAAGCCGGCGACATCGAGCTCGACCGCGACAGCCATCGCCTGCGCCGGGCCGGCGGCGAGATCCACCTCGGGCCGACCGAGTTCAAGCTGCTCGAGTTCCTGATGCAGAGCCCCGGCCGGGTCTATTCCCGCGAGCAGCTCCTCGACGGCGTATGGGGCCACGACGTCTACATCGACGAGCGCACCGTCGACGTGCATGTCGGCCGCCTGCGCAAGGCCCTGAACCGCGCCGGCGAGACCGACCCGATCCGCACCGTCCGCGGCTCGGGGTACGCCTTCGACGAGACGTTCTCGGGCGAGGATTGAGTTCGGCTTTCGGTGGACGGCTCAAGCGATCGCAACGATCCGCGACCTGCCGTGGGTCCCTTCTCCCATGGGGAGAAGGACAGGATGAGGGGCGTGTGTCATCCGGGTCGGTCACGCCCCTCACCCCAACCCTTTCCCCATGGGAGAGGGAGCCGTCGCGCACACTGAAGTGATTTCAGTCCTACGAAAATTATATTTTTACCAAGCTTCAGGGGACCTTCGTCCCCCCGCCGTCGAGCCCCGCGCTGCGGCCCGTCGCCTTCACGGCGTCCAGCGCGCTCAGCATCGTCCCCTCGGTGAGGATCTGCGGCAGAACCGTCGGCTCTCCGGCACCCGCGTAGAGCAGGTAGAGCGGCACGCCGCTCCGGCCGTGGCGCTCGAGCAGGCGGGTGATCTCCGGGTTCTGGTTGGTCCAGTCGCCCCTGAGATACGTGACGTCGCGCGCGCGCATCGCCGCGGCGACCGCCGCCGTCCCGAGCGAGGTGCGCTCGTTGACTTGGCAGGTGATGCACCACGCCGCCGTCATGTCGACGAAGACCGGCCGGCCGCTCGCCAGCAGCGCGTCGAGGCGGGCCTGCGTGAACGGCTCGATCCCCTCGGCCCGGGCCTGAGCCCCCGGTGCGACGCGGTCGTGATCGAGGGTGAGGGCGAGCCCCGCCACGCCGGCGACGGCGAGCACCGCGAGGCCGCGGGCGAGCTGCGCCCGGACCGGCCGCGCGTCGCGGCCGAGCTCCCACGCCCAGGCGGCGAAGCCCATCAGCACCAGCCCGATCAGCGCCGCGAGCAGGCCCTGAGGCCCGACCTGCTGCGCCAGCACCCAGACCAGCCAGGCGACCGTGGCGTAGATCGGGAAGGCGAGGGCCTGCTTCAGCACGTCCATCCAGGCGCCGGGCCGGGGCAGGGCGCGCAGCGCCGGCGGCCACAGGGTGAGCGCCAGGAAGGGCAGGGCGAGGCCGAGGCCGAGGCTCGCGAACACGACGAGGCCGGCAGCGGTCGATTGCGTCAGCGCGAAGCCCACGGCCGAGCCCATGAACGGGGCGGTGCACGGCGTGGCCACGACCGTCGCGAGCACGCCGGTGAAGAACGAGCCCTGGAGCCCGGCCCGCCGGGTCAGCCCGTCGCCGAGCCCGGACAGCCGACTGCCGAGGTGAAGCATGCCCGACAGGCTCAGGCCCATGGCGAAGAGCAGGTAGGCCAAAGCCGCCACCACGGTCGGCGATTGCAGCTGGAAGCCCCAGCCGATCCCGGCGCCGCCCGCCTTCAGGGCGATCAGCAGCGCGGCCAGCGCCAGGAAGGCCGCCAGCACCCCCGCGGTGTAGGCGAGCCCGTGCAGCCGGACCCGCGCCGGCGCCTCGCCGGAATGCCTCACCAGGCTCAGCACCTTGATCGACAGCACCGGGAAGACGCAGGGCATCAGGTTGAGGATCAGGCCGCCGAGCAGCGCGAGGCCGGCCGCGGTCCACAGGGTCAGCGCCTCGGCCGGGTCGGTGCGCGCCACCGCCGGCGCCGCGATCGGCATCGCGCCGCCGCCGGCGAGCGGCGCCTCGTCGCCGAGCGCGAAGGCCTGCCGAACGAGGACCCCGCCGGTGTCCTCGTCGATCGCCAGCACGCCGGGCAGCGATTCGGGCGCGGGGTCGGCGGGCGTCGCGCGGGTCAGCGTCAGGTGGAGGCCCGAAGCGTCGACGGTGAAGGGCTGCGGCGCGGCGTTGTCGATCGCCGTCTCGGAATAGGGGAAGAACGCCACCGCGCGGACCGTGTCCGTGGCGAGGCCCGGAGCCTCGAGGTCGAGGGCGAGCCGGTCGCCCTGGCTCGACAGCCGCACCGGCCACGGCGCGCGCTTGGGCAGGGCGGCACGGGCGCGGGCGAACAGGTCGACGTTGCCGGGATCGGCCGTGGCCTCGCGCGCGACCGGCAGCGTCAGGGCGAGATCGGCCGAGCCGGGAATGCACTCCGTCTCGCACACGAGATAGGTGAGCTTGCCCGCCAGCGTCACCGGCGCGGCCGGGTCGAGGCTCGGCGGTGGGGTGACCCGCACGAGCAGGATCGCCTCCCCCTCGTAGCCGAAGTTCATCAGCGTCGCGATCGGGATGCGGTGCGGCGCCGGCCACTGGATCGCCGAGGCCGAGAAGCCCGCCGGCAGGGTCCAGGTCACCTCCGGCGGCAGGCCGGAATCGCCGGGATTGCGCCAGTAGACGTGCCAGCCCGGCTTCATCGCCATGCGGATGGCGACGGTGAACGGCGTGGCCCCCGCCACCGCCGCGGGCTCCGCCGCGAGGCTCGCCCGCACGAGGTCGGCCGGCGGCTTGAAGCCCTGGGCCGCGACCGGCCACGCGAGCAGGGACAGGAGGAGGGCGGCTGCGCGGATCATGCGGTCCTTATCGCGCGACCGACGACGACGGTTTCACGCCGCCATCCTCATAGGCCCGAACCGGCGGAGGGTAAAATCGTGGGCGTGCGACAGGTTGGAACGGAGGCGCCGCCGGATCGCGCATTCGAAGCGCGACGCGGCTCCCCCACTCGGGAGAGGGGACCCGCGTCAGGCTGGATGTTCTCGCGGATGCGCGGTTCGATCGTTCGAACTCTTTAGGACCCGCTGCTCAACGCCGCCGTCGCCCGCTCCAGCCAGGCCCGCGTCTCCGGGTCGAGGTCCGCGGACAACACGTCGCGGACGTGGGCGTGGTAGGCGTCGACCCAGGCGCGCGCGTCCGGGCTCAGCATCTCCGGCACGATCAGGCGGCGATCGTAGGGGACGAGCGTCAGGGTCTCGAAGCCGAGCACCGGGCGCTCGCCGCCGGGCACCGCGCGGGGCTCGACGAGGACGAGGTTCTCGATGCGGATGCCGTAGGCGCCCGCCCGGTAATAGCCCGGCTCGTTGGAGAGGATCATGCCCGGCTCGAGCGCCACCGTCCCGGTCTTGGCGATGCGCTGCGGGCCTTCGTGCACCGACAGGAAGGCGCCGACGCCGTGGCCGGTGCCGTGGTCGAAGTCGAGGCCGGCCTCCCAGAGCGGCAGGCGCGCCAGGGTGTCGATCTGCGCGCCGGTGGTGCCCTTGGGGAAGACTGCGCGGCCGATGGCGACGTGGCCGCGCAGCACGCGGGTGTAACGATCGCGCATCTCCGCGCTCGGCGCGCCCACCGCCACCGTGCGGGTGATGTCGGTGGTGCCGTCCAGGTACTGGGCACCCGAATCGATCAGGAACAGCTCGCCCGGCGCCGCCCTCCGGTCGGTGGCGCGCGTCACCCGATAATGCACGATCGCCCCGTTCGGCCCGGAGCCGGAGATCGTCGGGAACGAGACGTCGCGCAGATCCCCGCCGGCCGCGCGAAAATCCTCCAGCGCCTCCACCGCGGCGATCTCGCTCGGCGCGTCCTGCCCGTCGAGCCAGGCGAGGAAGCGCACCACGCTCGCCCCGTCGCGCCGGTGCGCGGCGCGGGCGCCGGCGATCTCGGCCTGGTTCTTCACCGCCTTCATCGCGGTGATCGGGTCCGGGCCGACGTCGGCGGTGCCGCCCACCGCCGCGACGCGTTCCTTCAGCGCGACCGCGCCCGTCGCCGCATCGAGGCGCACGCGCTTGCCCGCGAGCTCGCCGAGCGCCGGCTCGAACGCGTCGCGCCCGTCGATGTCGGCGATCGGTCCGAGCGCGTCGCGCGCCTCCGCCGTCACGTCGCCGGAGGCGAGGAAGAGCCGCGGCCGGCCCTCGCGCGGCAGGACGGCGTAGCCGAGCGCGAGCGGCGTGTGGCCGACGTCGGCCCCGCGCAGGTTGAACGCCCAGGCGAGGTTGTGCGGATCGGAGATCACCAGCGCATCGCACTGGCCGGTCTCGAGCTCGGCGCGGATGCGCGCGATCTTCTCGCTCGCGGCCTCTCCGGCGAAATCCAGCGGATGGGCGGCGACGCGTCCGGCCGGAGGCTTCGGTCGCCCGGCCCAGACCGCGTCCACCGGGTTCTCGGAGAGCGCCTTCACCTCCGCGCCGGCCTTGGCGGCCGCGCGTTCCAGGCGGGCGACGCCTTCGGGCGTGTGCAGCCAGGGATCGTAGCCGAGCACCGCGCCGCGCTGCAGCGTCCGGGCGATCCAGGCCTCGGCGGTGCTCTCGGCGAGCGGCACGATCGCGACCACGCCGGGATCGACCTGTTCCGGCGCCTGCAGGGTGTAGCGTCCGTCGACGAACAGCGCCGCGGCATCCGCCAGGATCACGGCGGTGCCGGCCGAGCCGGTGAACCCGGTCAGCCAGGCGAGACGCTCGGCATTGGCCGGGACGTATTCGGACTGGTGCTCGTCGGCCCGCGGCACGACGAAGCCGTCGACGCCGGCTTCCCGAAGGGCGGCACGAAGGGCGGCGACGCGCTCCGCCGCCTTGCGGTGGCTCGAATCGTCGAAGGTCTGGAAGCGGGTGCGGCTCATCCGGCCAAGGTATCGCCGGCGCGGGTCGGCGGGCAACCGACCTCAGCGGGTATCGATGCGATCTCAGCCGCCATCCATCGGCGGGTCGGGGGCGCGATCGCCGGGTGTGCCGTCGTAGCCTTCGAGCCAGGCTCTGCGCGCATCGGACCCGTCCGGGTAGGGGCATGCATCCTTCGGGCGGCCGTGACTGCGGGCGCGGGCGCCTTCGGTGATCGGATCGGCGGGCGGTTTCGCGGGCGTGTCGGTCATGCCGGGAAAATGCGGGCGCCCGCGTTCGGTTCAGCGATGCGGAAAACCGCCGCGCGCGCCACGGGCGAGCGGCCGCGGCGCCGCCCCGCCGCGGCGGAGCACCAGGGCGACCCAGCCCTCGATCGTGCCCTTCGAAGCGAGATGGAAGCCGCGGTGGCGGTAGGCCGAGAGCACGCCGGCGACGTCGCGCTCGATCAGGCCCGAGAGCACCAGCACGCCGCCCTCGGCCACCACGGCCGACAGCGTCGGCGCGAGCCGCCGCAGCGGGCGCGCGAGGATGTTGGCGAAGACCACGTCGAAGTGGCGCGGCCGCGCGGCCAGGGCGTTGCGCACGCCGGGCGCCTCGTAGAGCTTGAGGTACGGCCCGAGGCCGTTGGCATGGGCGTTGGCGCGGGCGGTCCTGACCGCCTCGCCGTCGAGGTCGCCGGCGATCACCGGCCGGCGCAGAGCCTTGGCGGCGGCGAAGGCGAGGATGCCGGTGCCGGTGCCGACGTCGAGCACCCGGCCGGGGCGCCCGCGCTTCAGCACGTCGACCAGCGCCTTGAGGCAGCCGAGCGTGGTGCCGTGATGGCCGGTGCCGAAGGCGAGCGCCGCCTCGATCTCGATGGCGAGCTCGTTCGGCCGCACGGTGGCGCGGTCGTGCGAGCCGTGGATGCGGAAGCGGCCGGCCCGCACGGGCACGAGGCCTTCGAGCGAGGCGCGGACCCAGTCCTTCTGGTCGATGGTGCGGAACTCCGCCGCGTCCGCCTGCGCGCCGACCACGGGGCGGATCAGGTCGCGGATGAAATCCTCGTCCGGCGCGTCGGCGAAGTAGGCTTCCAGCCGCCACGTCACCCCGTCCTCCGCCTCGAAGGCGGCGACCGCCGTCTCGGTCGGGTCGAACATCTCGCCGAGCAGGTCGGTCATCGTGCGCGCCGACCGCTCGTCGGTCATCAGCTGCAGGACGTGGGTCGGGCGGTTCGGGTGCAGGCCTTCGAGCATGGCCGGCCTTACCACCCTCGGCCGCGTTCCGCGACGTGTGGCGCAGTCCGCGGCGGAAATGTTGTGGCCCGTCCGGTCCCGCGATGGCCGAGGTCGGCAACCGCGGCAAAATCGCCTGGCAATGCGGCAGATTGTTTACCCGTTCATCATATGGACCCCCGGAACCGGGGTTATTGTGCAGCGTTTTCGGTCACTTCTCCGCGTCGTCCGAGTCGTTCGACCATTCAGGGTGCGTCCGCGTGACCAATTCGAGACCATCCGTTCGTCGGCCGGTCGTCCTCAACGGCGTCTCGCGCCGCCGTCGCCAACCGGTCCGCGCCCGCGACACGTTGCTCGGGGCCGAAGCCCTCGACACGCCCCTGCCGGGCCAGCTCCTCGTGCTGCTGAGCCGGCTGCACCGCGCCGAGGACGCGAAGCCCCGCGGAGACGAGTTCGACGCCTGAGCGGCTTGCGCGCGGCATCGTCCGCGTCCAAGCCTGCGGCGTGAGGGGGCGCGACGATCCGCGGCGCCCGGACGGGACGCGCCATCCTTGCTCGACCTGACGCCCGACGAGTGGACCGCGGTGGCACTGAGCCTGAAGGTGGCCGCCGTCGCGACGCTTGCGAGCCTCGGGCCCGGCCTGCTGGTGGCCTGGCTGCTTGCCAAGCGCACGTTTCCGGGCCGCGCCGTCCTCGACGGCCTCGTGCACCTGCCGCTGATCCTGCCGCCGGTCGTCACCGGCTACCTGCTGCTCCTGACCCTCGGGCGACGCGGCCTCGTCGGCGCGTGGCTCGCGGAGGCGGGCATCGTGTTCGCCTTCCGCTGGACCGGGGCGGCGCTCGCCTGCGCGGTGATGGGCTTCCCGCTGATGGTGCGGGCGATGCGCCTGTCGATCGAGGCGGTGGACGCCCGGCTCGAGCAGGCGGCCGCGACGCTGGGCGCCCGGCCGATCGCGGTGTTCCTCACGGTGACGCTGCCGTTGAGCCTGCCCGGCATCCTCGCCGGCGCAGTGCTCGCCTTCGCCAAGGCGATGGGCGAGTTCGGCGCCACCATCACCTTCGTCTCGAACATTCCCGGCGAGACCCAGACGCTGCCCTCGGCGATCTACACCTTGACGCAGGTGCCCGGCGGCGAGGCCGGCGCCTTGCGCCTGACGCTGATCTCGGTCGCCCTGTCGATGACCGCGCTGCTGCTCTCGGAGGTGCTGGCCCGCCGCATCGGCCGGAAGCTGGGAGCGGGGTGATGGAATCCCCGTCGCATCCCAGGGGCACCCTCCCCCGCGGAGGGGGGAGGGGAAAGCCCCACAGCCGCGCCTCACGCATAGGCGTACGGCCCGCCGCGCTCCAGCGCCCGCTTGTAGGCCGGGCGGGCATGGATGCGAGCGAGCCAGCCGGTCAGCTCGGCGCCGGCTCCGGTGCCGCGTGCGGCGAAGGCTTCGAGGGGAAAGCTCATCTGGATGTCGGCGGCGGTGAAGTCCGCGCCGCAGAACCACGGCCGGGCGGACAGCTCCTCCTCCCAATAGGCGGCGTGGCGGCGCAGCTCCGGGTCGACGAACTTGGCCGTCACCGCCTTGGCGATCCCCCTCGCGAGGGGGCGCACCAGGGCGGGGCTGCCCGGCGCCAGCCGGGAGAATACCAGCTTCAGCAGCAGCGGCGGCATCGCCGAGCCTTCGGCGTAATGGAGCCAATAGATGTAGCGGCGATGCGCTTCCGTGCCCGGCGCAGGTACCAGCGCGCCGCCGCAGCGGGCGGTGAGGTATTCGACGATGGCACCGGACTCGGCCACCACGATGTCGCCGTCGGTGATCACCGGCGACTTGCCGAGCGGGTGGATCGCCCGCAACGCCGGCGGCGCCAGCATCGTCTCGCGGTCCCGGGCGTAGCGCTTCACCGTGTAGTCCAGGCCGAGCTCCTCGAGCAGCCAGAGCACCCGCTGCGAGCGGCTGTTCTCCAGGTGGTGGACGGTGATCATGCGCGGCCTTCCGTGAGGGTATCGCTGCACAACGCCGGTCCGCGCCGATCGAGCCGCCCGGCATGACGCTCGACGTCGCCGTCGCCCTGCGCCGGGGCGCCTTCACGCTCGACGCCGCCTTCGCCGCCGGGGCCGGGCTCACCGCCCTGTTCGGGCGCTCGGGCTCGGGCAAGACCACGCTGATCGACCTGATCGCCGGGTTGAGCCGGCCCGATCGCGGCCGCATCGTCGTCGCCGGCGAGACGCTGGTCGACACCGACCGGCGCATCGCCCTGCCGGTGCACCGGCGCCGGATCGGGCTGGTGTTCCAGGATGCCCGCCTGTTTCCCCACCTCAGCGTGCGGAGCAACCTCGGCTACGGCCGCTTCTTCGCGGGCCGCCGGGCGGAACGGGCCGAGCACGACGCCGTGGTCGAGATGCTCGGCATCGGCCACCTGCTCGGCAGGCAGCCCGCGGGTCTCTCCGGCGGCGAGCGCCAGCGCGTCGCCATTGGCCGGGCGCTGCTGGCGAGACCCCGCCTGCTGCTGATGGACGAGCCGCTGGCGGCGCTGGACGAGGCGCGCAAGGGCGAGATCCTTCCCTATATCGAGCGCCTGCGCGACGAGGCCGGGATCCCGATCGTCTACGTCAGCCACGCGGTCGGCGAGGTCGCGCGGCTCGCCAACACCGTGGTGGTGCTGGAGGCCGGCCGCGTCGCCGCCGCGGGCCCGGCGGAGGCGATCCTGCGCCGGGCCGACCTCGTCCCGGTCCACGAGGCCGAGGCCGGCGCGCTGCTCGACATGACGGTCGCCGGGCACGACCCGGCGGCCGGCCTGACCCGGCTCGAAGGTGTGGCCGGGCGGCTGCTCGTCCCGCTCCTGCCGCGCGCGATCGGCAGCGTCGTGCGGGTGCGCGTGCCGGCCCGCGACGTGCTGATCGCGACCGCGGTGCCGTCGGGCCTCAGCGCGCGCAACATCCTCTCCGGCCGGGTCGCGGCGCTGATCCCGGCGGGCAACGCGGTGATGGTCGAGGTGGCGTGCGGCGGGGCGGTGCTCGCGGCCCGCCTGACCGGGGCCGCCGTGCGCGACCTCGACCTCGCGGTCGGCCGCCCCGTCCACGCGGTGATCAAGAGCGTCGCCCTCGATCCCGCCGGGATGGGCGGGCGCCGGGCGATCGAGATTTGAGGCATGGTCTTACTCGGCCCGCTGCAGCCGCAGCAGCCGATTGCTGTGCTCGGAAACGGGCGTTCATGGGCCGTGCGCTCCGAGTGTGTTCGGCGCGGTTTGCGCACCCAAAACCACAGTTCTTCTAGGAGTAAAATCAGCATCCGGTAGTTTTTAATCGATTGGATTGACTGTAACACAAGTTTAATTCGATCCGATTAACGTGACATATTGCTTCTTCGCAATGCGTGGATTCCATTGAGCTGAAGTGATGACCGACATCGACGCGACCGAGCAAGCATTCGGTTCTCACGACCCCGTCTCGTCGGAGACCGCGTTGGCCGGCGCCGTGGGACTCGCGCGGGCCGCGACGTATGCGTTCATCGCCAACGACGGCACCGGTCGGATCACCTTCGTGAACGAGGCGGCCGAGGCGCTCTTCGGATACGGACCCGGCGCGATGCTGGGCCAAAACGTCGATCTCGTCGTTCCCGAACGGTTTCGCACCAGCCACGCGGCGGGTTTGGCGCGCATCGCCCGCAACGAGCCCTCCCGGATGGCCGGTCGAACGATCGAGGTCACCGCCAGACGTTGCGACGGCAGCGAGTTTCCGGCCGAGTTCACGTTGTCGATCTGGAGAGACCGCTTCGGCCTCGGCTTCGGGGCGATCATGCGCGACATCTCGGAATGGCGCGCCCGCGACGAACATCTGGTCAGGCTCGCGCATCACGACACGCTCACCGGATTGCCCAACCGCGCTTCCTTCGAAGAGACGCTCGACGCGAGGCTCGCCGCCGGACAGGCCACGTGCGTCCTCATGCTCGACCTCGATGGATTCAAGGAGGTGAACGACAGCTGGGGGCACGGCACCGGTGATGCCGTCCTCCAAACCCTCGCCATCCGTCTGCCGGCCTGGCTCGATCAGGATGCGATCGTCGCCAGGTTCGGCGGCGATGAGTTCGCGGTGATGCTGCCGGGCGCCACCGATCCCCTGCAAGTCGCAGCCAGTGCCGCCGCGCTTCTCGACGCCTTCGCGGCACCGTTCTGCGTCTTAGGTCATACCTTCCACCTGGGCGCCAGCATCGGAGGCGCCATCAGCCCGACGCAGGGCCTGTCGGCAGGCGAGCTCGTCGGCAATGCGGACTTGGCGCTCTTTCGCGCGAAACAGGACGGCAAGCGTCGCTTCCGCTTGTTTCAGCCCGACATGCGGAGCGCGCTGCTTTCGCGACTGGCGCTGCAGTCGGAGTTGCGCAGGGCGGTCGCGGCCGGTGAGTTCGTGCTCCACTACCAACCGCAGGTGGCTCTGGATACCAGGCGCATCAACGGTGCGGAGGCCCTCCTGCGATGGCAGCACCCCGAACGCGGTCTGCTGTTTCCGGGCGCCTTCCTGTCCCAGCTCGAGGAGCACCCCCTGGCACTCGAGGTCGGACGCTGGATCCTCGACGAAGCCTGCCGGCAGATGGCGGCTTGGCGCGACGCAGGGCTCCCGATCCGGAAAATGGGCGTCAACCTGTTTACCGCCCAGGTCCGGTCGGGGACGCTGACGTCGGATGTCGCCGACGCTCTCCAGCGGCACCGGCTGAGCCCGGAGATGCTGGAGCTGGAAATCACGGAAACGATCTTCCTGAAGGTCGACGAGCCTGTCCTCCGCCCGTTTCGCGACCTGCATCGTCGCGGGGTCGGCATTTCCTTCGACGATTTCGGCACCGGCTACGCCTCCTTAAGCTCGCTCAAGCGTTTCCCCCTGACGCGCCTCAAGATCGATCGCGGATTCGTCCGGGACCTGATGACCGATCAGCACGATGCGGCGATCGTGCGCTCCATCATCCAGATCGGGAACGACATCGGATTGGACATCATCGCCGAAGGAATCGAGACGTCGGACCAGGAGGCGCGGCCGCTCGAGATGGGCTGCAAGCAGGGTCAGGGATTCCTGTACGCCAAGGCGCTGTCGGCGGCCCGGTTCGAGGATCTTCTCCAAGGTCTCGAGCGCCTTGAGAAGATCGCGAGCTGATCGACGAGCAGGAAACCTGCAAGCGCGCCCGCGGAGCCCGTTCCGATCCGCGTGTCAGATGGTCTGCCCGGCGCGGCGAGACGGGGGAGATGTCGGGCCGTTCGACTGTTCGCCCGGAAGCGGCCCGGCCAGAAATGACCGATTCCGGGCAGCTGCAGTCTGTGGCAAACGACGGGTTTCGGCCCTCAGGCCCGCCCCTCGACGAAGGCGCGCATCAGCACGTGCGCGATCGCCATCGCCGGTGGGGCGAAGAGGTTGTCCGGGTGGCGCCGCTCGAGCATTGCCAGCACCTCGGCGCGGTCGAACCAGCGGGCGTCGGCGAGCTCGGTCGGGTCGGTGACGATGGTCTCGTCCAGCGCTTCCGCCGTGCAGCCGATCATCAGCGAGGACGGGAACGGCCAGGGCTGCGAGGTGTGATAGCCGACCGCGCCGACCCGCACCCGCGTCTCCTCGTAGGATTCGCGCGCGACCGCGGCCTCGATCGTCTCGCCTGGCTCGAGGAAGCCGGCGAGGCAGGAGTACATCCCCTCCTTGAAGTGCGGGCCGCGCCCGAGCAGGCAGCGTTCGCCGCGGCGGATCAGCATGATCACCACCGGGTCGGTGCGCGGGAAGTGATGGGCGGCGCAGGTCGGGCATTCCCGCCGGAAGCCGCCGGCGCGGACCAGGGTCTGCGTGCCGCAATTGGCGCAGAAGCGGTTGCGCGCGTGCCAGCCGAGCATCGACTTCGCGGTGGCGAGCAGGCCGAGCTCGTCCTGCGGCACGGCGCCCTCGGTGGCGATGGTGCGCAGGTCGAGCGTCCGGAAGCCGTCGCCGGCATAGGCCTCGGCCGCCTCCGGCGCCGCCACCGCCGCGAAGATCGGCCGCCCGTCGAGATGCCCGAGGAAGATCCGCTCCTGGGTGATCAGGGGGTTCGCGCGGACGCCGTCCTCGGCCTCCAGGATCGCGCTCCCGCCCCGAAGCACGAGCGCGTCGCCGGCCAGGAGCACCAGCCGGGTGCCCGGCGCGTCGGGGGGCGGCACCGCGTCCTCCGCCTGCTCCGAGGAATGGCGGACGAGCCGGCTCTGCGTGAAGCCCAGGGTGGCGAAGGGGTCGGTCATCGCCACCTCAGGCTGCTGCGAACAGGGCGCCGGCCCGCTCGGCGAGCTGCGCGCGGGCATGGTGCGGATACGGCTTTCTCGCCTCGAAGCCCCAGACCGGGCCGGGCCAGGCCGGGTCCGACAGGAAGCGCCCGACCACGTGGACGTGGAGCTGTGCCACCACGTTGCCGAGCGTCGCGACGTTGACCTTGTCGGGCTTGGCCAGCGCCAGCATCACCCCGGTGGCGAGGTGGACCTCCCGCCACAGGGCGGCGGCATCCTCGGCGGCGAGATCGGTGAGCTCGCTCAAATTAGCCCGGCGCGGCACCAGGATCAGCCACGGGAAGCGGGAATCGTCCATCAGCAGGACGGAGCAGAGGCCGAGGTCGCCGACCGGCACGGTGTCGGCGGCGAGCCGGGAATCGAGGAGGAAATCGGTCATGCCGGGCGATGTAGCGCGGGCGCGCGTCCCGGCGCCATGCCCGCGCTCACGGGCCGCCGGCCCGAACCGGCCGGCGGCGTCGCGCTGTGCGCGATGTCACAGCGTCGGCTCGGTTCCCGCGCGGCCGACCGCGACGAGGTCGGCGTTGACGAGACCGTCGGCGTCGGTGCGCGCGAGCACCACGACGTCGGCGCCGGGCACGAGCAGAGCCCTCTCGCCCGGGGCGATCTGCGCCGTCGGCGTCCCGGGCGGGATGGTGAAGGACTTGCTGCCGCCGTCGTAGACCAGCTCGACCTGCCGCGGCGGATCGAGCGACAGGCCGCCGATCCAGCCCGCGGTGAGCCGCGCGTCGGGGGCCGCGTCCCAGGGCTTGGTGCCGGCCTCGAAGCCGCGCTCGGACGGCGAGTAGATCGCGACCTTGATCGGCTTCGGCTTGCCGTCGGCGCCGGGCACCGAGACGATGCTGACGTAGCTCTCCGGCTTGATGTCGCGGAGGCGGCCTGCGGTCGCGATGAACAGGCGCGTCTTCACGTTCATCAGGACGGTGACGGACCCGCCGGCCGCGCGCCGGATCGTCAGCGTGTCGGCGTCGCGGGCCTCGACGGTGCCCTGGTAGCGCGCGAAGGATTCCGCGGCCTGCGCCGCAACGGAGGTCGCACCCATCGCGAGCGCGATCAGACAAGCTCGGATCACTGTCGTCAGCCCCTCACTCGACCGGGATGGCCGGCGAGGCGCGAACGTCGGGCGAACGGTCGAGGTTCCCGCTTCGCGCGCGGCACACGCCGTCAGTGCGCCATCAGCATCGGCAGGTCGGCGTGGGCGAGCAGGTGGCTCGTCGGGCCGCCGAAGATCATCTGCCGCAGCCGGCTCTGGGTGTAGGCGCCCTTGATCAGCAGGTCGGAGCCGAACTCCTTCGCCTCGGCGAGGAAGGTCTCGCCCGGCGTCCGGCGCCCGGCGGGAAGCGCCTTGTGGTCGGCGGCCACGCCCTCGCAGGCGAGCGAGCGGGCGAGGTCCTCGGCGCTCGGGCCCGGCACCGTGCCGCCCTCGACGCTGAGCACCAGCACGCGGGAGGCGGCCCGCAGCAGCGGCATCGCGAAGGCGACGGCGCGCGCGGTCTCGGTCGAGCCGTTCCAGGCGACCAGGATCGCGTCGCCGAACCGGGTCGGCGGGGTCGGCGGGGCCACCAGAATCGGGCGGCCGCCCTCGAACAGCGCCGTCTCCAAGGTGGTCATGCGCGGCGTGCCGTCGGCGGCGCCGGGGCGGCCGACGACGGTGGCCGAGAACAGGCGCGCGTACTGCCCGAGGAAGGCGTCGCCCGCCGGCACGTCCTGCCGCCAGCGATAGCGCGCGCCGGCGCCGGCGACGTTCTCGGGAACGCACAGGCCGTCGCGGGCGTGGCGCGGGATGCCGGCCCCGTCCATGAAGGTGACGAAGCGCCCGCCCGCCTCCTCGGCCTCGGCCCGGTCGGCCTCCTCGTCGCGCAGCCAGGTCATGCCGCCGACCATGTCGACGGGCACGTACTCGGCGAGCGCCGGCCGCAGCGACACGCCCTCGATCAGGCTGCCGAAGCGCTGTGCCACGAGGCGGGTCGTCTCCAGCACCGAGGGCAGGGCGTCGTGGAGCGCGATCGGCACCAGCAGGGTCTTCATCGCGTCGCCTCGCTCGGGTTCGCCATCACCGCCGCGACGCTAATGCGGATCGCCGCGGCGGGAAACTCGCCGCCGCCCGGCGCTCACACGGTTTTCGGCCTCGGAAGGGAATGGCGATCGGGATCGAGGCGGGCGCGGGCGAGGCGCGTCATCGGGCGCTCGACATGGCGGTGGACGAGCAGGGCCGCCACGACGCTTAGGGCCACCATCACGCCGAGCGCGACCCAGGGGCCGAGCCACGGCGCGAGGTCGGAGCGCGCGAGCGCCTCGCGCAGGCCGCGCAGGACGAAGGGATGGACGAGGTAGAGCGCGTAGGAGGCGTCGCCGAGCGCGGCCAGGGCGGACACGACGGGCGAGGGCGGCCGCGCCTGCATCCGCCGGTGGCCGAGCGCCGCCGCCGCCACCAGGAAGGCCGCCGGGATGCCGAGGGCGAGCGGGCGCAGGAACCCGTCCGGGAATGGGCCGGTGTGCGCGACGAGCAAGAGCAGGCCGAACCCGGCAAGCGCCAGGCCGGCGCGCGCCGGCCCGCCCAGCCGCACGCCCTCGCCGCGTGCGAGCGCGATCAGGGCGCCGAGCCCGAATTCCAGCATCACCGGGTTCGACCAGAACGCCAGCGGCACGGCCTCCGGCTTCAGCCAGGCGCCCGCCAGCACGATCCCGACGAGGGCCGCCACGAGCCAGGCGACGCCGGCCCGGCGACCCCAGCCGAGACCGAGCGCGAACAGCGCGTAGAACGCCATCTCGCAATTGAGCGTCCAGCCGAGGCCGTAGAGCGGCAGCACCGCGCCGTCCGGCCGCGCCGCGGGCCAGAACAGGAAGGAGGCGACGACCTGGCCGGCGTCCGGCGGTCCGCCGCTGCCGTTGAGGGCCGGCGGCGCCGCCAGCCCGACCGCGAGGTAGAGCGCGGTGACCAGCCAGTACAGCGGCACCACCCGCGCGATCCGATGCGCCAGGAAGCGGCGCCGACCTCCGCTCTCCGCCGCATGGCGCCCGACCGCGTGCGGCGCCGCGGCGTGGACGATGATGAAGCCCGAGATCACGAAGAACACGTCGACGCCGCCGGCCCAGGGCAGCAGCCCGCTCGGGGCGAAGGCCGCGCCCGTCCGCTGCGCCAGCGCGGTCGCCTCGGCCTGCGCATGGTGCATCACCACGAGCAGCGCGGCGACCGCGCGCAGGATCTGCACTGACAAGATCTGGGTGGAGCGGGGCGTCAAGGCGGGGCCTCGGGGCGGAAGGACGGCGAAAGGCATGGCGGCTGCCGCGGGGCGGATCAAGCGCCGCAGCCCGCGCGGCGGACGGCGCAAGGTCAGGCAAGACCAGAGGAACCATGCGCGATCGTCATCGTTGGTTCGATGAAGTGCTGTCGCCGTCCGTTTCGGTTGAAACCGGTATGGGCGATACAACTACGCCGGCTTGCACGCTCACCATTCATCGATCGAGGTTTTCAATGCTGAAGAAATACGCCGTCCTGTCCGCGCTCGCCTTCGCCGTCTCGACCCCGGCCATGGCCCAGGGCCTGAGCGATTTCCGTCTGCAGTCGCTGCAGGCGAACGCCTTCGAGATCCAGTCGAGCCAGATCGCGCTGTCGAAGTCCCGCAACCCGCAGATCCGGACCTACGCCCAGGAAGCGATCCGCGACCACCGTTCGGCCAACGTCGCCCTCGTCGGCGGTGACCGCAACTACGTCGCCGCGCAGGGCGGCGTGGTCGGCGGTCCGGTGGACGGCTTGATCGGCGCGCCGCTGGCGGTGGCCGGTGGCGCCGTCGGCGCGGCGACCGGCGCGGCCGCGGGCGTGGTCGGCGGGACGCTGAACGGCGGCCCGGTCGGCGGCCTCGAAGGTCTCGGCTCGGGCGCGCAGCGCGGCGCCGCAGCGGGCAGCCGCCTCGGCAACGCCGACGTCGATCAGACGGCCGGCACCACGGTGGTTCAGCCCAGCCCCGAGCAGCAGGCGATGCTGGCGGAGCTCTCCGCCACCCCGTCGGGCCCGCGCTTCGACCGCCTCTACGTGAGCCAGCAGGTCCAGGCGCACCGGATGACGATCGGCATGACCGAGGCCTACGCCTCGTCCGGCCCGAACCCGGCGCTTCGCACCTACGCGCAGCAGGCCCTGCCGGTGCTGCAGCACCATTACGGCATGGCCCAGCGCCTGCCGGGCGCCCGCGACGCGATGTAATCGTCCGATCCCGCTCGGCGCCGACGCCGAGCGCGGCTCATGAGACAGGGCGGCAGGCGTAAGCCTGCCGCCCTTTTCGTTGGTCCGGTCTTTCGTCGGCCCTGGCCTTCCCGTTCCGATCGATCTCGGATTGAAAGGCGAGGCGGGTGCTTTCGAACCAAAGCACCCGCCTCGCCGGACGCGTCAGCTGCAGCTCATCATTGCGGAGGGGCGCAGCGGCTCGCCGCTTCGATCGACCGCCTGCGCGAAGTCTCCGGTCTCGGGATTGCGGACCAGAAGGTCGCCCGTGGCCACGCCGAAATGCGCACCGTGCAGCTTCAGGGTGCCGGCCTCGACCCGTTCCTTGATGAACGGGAAGGTCATCAGGTTCTCGAGGCTCTGGCTGACCATCGCGTGCTCGAGGCGGGTGAGGTATTCGGGTGCGCTCGAGTCGCCGGCCTTCGCCTCGGCGGGCTCGACGAGGGAGACCCACTTGCCGATGAAGTTGCCCTTCGAGAGCGGCTTGGCCTTGTTGGCGTAGGCCTTGATGCCGCCGCAGCTGGCGTGGCCGAGCACGACGATGTTCTTGACCTCAAGGCCCTGCACCGCGAACTCGATCGCCGCCGAGGTGCCGTGATAGTCGCCGCCGGTCTCGTAGATCGGCACGATGGCGGCCACGTTGCGGATCACGAACAGCTCGCCCGGGCCGACGTCGAAGATCGCTTCCGGCGCGACCCGGCTGTCGCAGCAGCTGATCACCAGCGTCTCGGGCTCCTGGGCGGTCGCCAGCTCGGCGAAGCGCTTCCGCTCCGTCGGAAAGCGGCCGGAAAGGAAGGAACGGTAGCCGTCGGTGAGCGCGGTCGGAAACATGGGTCCTCCTGACAATCGAGAAATTCCGTCACGGAACGAGTGGCCTGAGCCCCCTGTTCCACGCTCAAGTTTGCTGCCAGGTCAGGATGATCGGGGCGTCTGGAACGTGTCCGGCGACGAGGCGCTCGGCGAGCTGCCCGAGGCCGGCGGGCTCGATCCGCGCCTCGGTGGCGAGCAGCTCGGCCACCGTCCACCAGCGCGTGCCGTGCAGCGGGTTGTCCTCGGTCTCCATCAGGCGGCTGGTGTCGATCCGGTCGTCGGGCAGACGCACCAGGAAATAGCGCTCGCGTGCATCGCGCGACTGCCGGAACAGGTGGAACGGGCCGTCGCAGGCCGCGACCTGCGGGCCGATCGCGCAGTCGGCCCGGCCGATCTCCTCCGACAATTCCCGGCGGCAGGCCGTGACGTGGTCCTCGCCGGGCTCCACCCCGCCGCCCGGCATGAACCAGAACCGCAGCGGCGTGCCGTCCGGCGCATGCGCGTGCACCGATTCGTACTCGATCAGCAGCAGCCGGTCGGCGGGATCGAACACCAGCGCGCGGGCGACGTGGCGGATGGCGGGGTTCGGGTCTCGGGTCTGTTCGCTCATGGCCCAGGTCGTTAGCAGACTTTGCGTGGCTCGCGGGATTCGGCCCGGTCGCCCCCTTGAAGCGGCGCCGGCATCCAGATCACCGCCGGCAGGCCGTGGGCGTCGCGCTCGGGCAGGTCCGGCAGCGGGCTCGCGCGGCCGAGGAGGATGTCGCGGGCGACAACGAGGCCGGCCATCGCGTCGAGGTGGTCGTCGGCACCGACGCCGCGCGGCCGTGCGCCGTGAACCAGCGCCTCCGGCAGCCCGGCGGCGACGAGGAGCGCCCGGCGCAGGTTCAGCCCGGCCTGCCGCTGCGGCCCCTTCTTGGCCGCCGCCAGCGCCCGGTCGCCGTTGAGGCGGCGGAAGGCGATCTCGGGGTGGACCTCGTGCAGGCGCGCCGTCAGCGCCGGCCGCTCGCGCAGCAGGGCGTCCACCGCGCGGATGTAGCGGAAGATGTTGAAGCACTGGATCGAGGGCGCGAAGGGCGGCGCGCTGCCCGCGCGCGACAGCGCCTTGGCGGTCTCGTAGTCGTCGGCGAAGATCGCCGCGCGCGGCGGCACCGGGAACACGCTCGACCGGCCGGCGCCGAGATAGGCGCGTGCGGCCCGGTCGGCCGCCCGGCCTCCGCCCGTCGCGCGGTCCGGCAGTCCGATCGGCACGTCGATGCCGACCGAGACCGGCGCTTCCGGTCCGTCGAGGCACTCGGCGACGGTGGAAAACAGGGCCGCGCGGTGGCGGCCGGGATCGTCGAGGTCGAGCAGCACGCCGGCCCAGGCGCCGCGGCAGCCGTCGAGTCCCGCGATCCAGCGCGCCATTCCCGCTCCTTGTCTCGCCGTCCGGAGAACGCTATCGGCGCTTCTGTCTTACGGACGTCGCCCCGCCGACGGAAAGATGCCGCCATGACCGAGATCCGTCCGCGTCGCAGCGTGCTGTCCCTGCCGGGCTCGAACCCGCAGGCCCTGGAGGCGGCTCGCACCCTGCCGGTCGACGCGGTGCTGCTCGATCTGGAGGAGACCGTCCCGCCCGAGGTCAAGGACGCCGCCTGCAAGACGGTGGCCGCCGCGGTGACGGGCCGTGCCTACGGTCATCGCGAGGTGGTGGTCCGCATCAACGCGCTCGATTCGGCCCACGGCGAGGCCGACCTCGCGGCGATCGCCGCGGCCGGCCCCGACGCGATCCTGGTGCCGAAGGTGAGCGGCCCCGACGCCCTGGTGGCCGTCGGCGCCCGCTTGAGGCGCCTCGGCGCGGCGCCGGCGCTGCGGATCTGGGCGATGATCGAGAGCCCGCTCGCGGTGCTGCAGGTCGGTGCGATCGCCAGCGCCGCGCGCGACGTCGACACCCGCCTGTCCTGCCTCGTGGTCGGCACCGGCGACCTCGCCGCGGCGACCCGGATCCGCCGCGGCGTCCCCGGCCGCCCGGCGCTGATGCCGCTGCTGATGAGCGTCGTCGCCGCGGCCCGCGCCTACGAGATCGACGTCATCGACGGCGTGTTCGAGGCGACCGCCGACGAGGCCGGCTTCCGCGCCGAGGCCGAGCAGGCCCGCAACGGCGGCTTCGACGGCAAGGTGCTGATCGATCCCGCGCAGATCGCCGCCGCCAACGCGGTGTTCGGCCCGAGCCCGGATGCGGTCGCGCAGGCGCGTGCGGCGATCGCCGCCTTCGCCGGCCCGGCCGCCTGCGAGCGCGGCACGGCCGCGTTCCGGGGCCGCACGATCGACCGATCCCATGCCGACGAGGCCCACCGCATCGTCGCCCTGGCCGACGCCATCGCGGCGCGCCGGCCGTGAGCGACGCGCTGCCCGAGGTCGGCATCCGCGGGCTCGATCCGCGGCTGGCGGGGTGGGGGTTTCCGCGATGGGGCTCGGCCCAGGCCGCCGGCCTCGACCTCCATGCCTGCCTCGACGCGGCACTCGACCTCGCGCCGCAGGGGCCGCCGGCGCTGATCCCCGCCGGCTTCACGGTGCTGATCCGGGAGGCCGGCTGGTGCGGACTGATCTTCCCCCGGTCCGGCCTCGGCCATCGCGCCGGGCTGGTGCTCGGCAACGGCACCGGGGTGATCGATGCCGACTACGAGGGCCCGCTGATGATCTCGGCCTGGAACCGCAACCCGGCCGGCGACCCGATCCGGATCGCGCCGGGCGAGCGCATCGCGCAACTGGTGTTCACGCGGGTCGCGCGGCCGCGGCTGAACGTGACCGACGCGGATGAGCCGGCATCGGCGCGGGGCGTCGGCGGGTTCGGGTCGAGCGGCCGGTGACGAGGCCACGAAGGAGCGCGCTACTTCCCTCCCCCCGCTGCGGGGGAGGGTGGCCCGCGCGGCGGGCCGGGGGGCCGGAGACGAGGACACGAAGTGACGCGCGGCCGCCGGCCCCCGGCTGCCGGGGCGGGAGGCGGGCGAAGCGGGTCGGGCGAGGGGGGCGGCGGGTTAGGAATCGTCGGGCCGCTCACCCGACCCCAGAGGACGCGAGGCCTACCCTCCCCCGCAGGGGGGGAGGGAAGAGAGCGCGGGCAGCCGAAAGCCCCGCGCTGCGTCTACTCCGCCGCCGCCTTCGTCGCGACGCATCCCTCCTCGGGCAGGCCGAAGCGGCCGATCGTGTCCTGCAGGCGCAGGGCCGCGTTGATCAGCGCCATGTGCGAGAAGCCCTGCGGGGTGTTGCCGCGCTGCTCGCCGGTCTCCGGGTCGATCATCTCGGCGAACAGCCCGACGTCGTTGCCGCGCGCCAGCAGGCGCTCGAACGCCGCCTTGGCCTCGCCGGTGCGGCCGTCGAGCGCCAGGCAGCCGACGCGCCAGAAGGCGCAGGCGGTGAACGTGCCCTCGTCGCCCGAGAGCCCGTCGTCCATGCGGTAGCGGTAGATCAGGTCGCCGACGCCGAGCTCAGCCTCGATCGCGGCCAGCGTCTTGCGCAGGCGCGGGTCGCTCGGGTCGATCGCGCCGAACAACGCCACGCGCAGCACCGCCGCGTCGAGGTGGTGCGAGCCGTAGGCGCCGGTGAAGGCCTGCCGCTCCTCGTTCCAGGCCTTCTCCAGGTAGTCGGCGCGGATCTCGGCGGCGATCCGCTCCCAGGTCTCGATCTTCTCCGGCGGCACGCCCTCGATGTTGCGGCCGATCCGGGCGGCGTCGTTCAGCGCCACCCAGAGCATCGCCTTGGTGTGGAGCTGGTGGCGCGGGCCGGTGCGCAGCTCCCAGATGCCGTCGTCGGCCTCGTCGCGGCAGGCGATGGCGCGGCGGGTGAGGTTGTCGAGCACCTCGGGCAGGCGGTCGTGGACCTTTTCCGGCGGGTCGTACTCGACCGCTTCGAGGAAGACGCAGAGCGCGCGCACCAGCTCGCCGTAGATGTCGTGCTGGTCCTGGCCCTCGGCGGCGTTGCCGATCAGCGGCGGCCCGACGTCGCGCCAGCCGGAGAGGTGGTCGAGCTCCTCCTCCGGCGGCATCGCCTCGGCGATGCCGTAGAGCAGCTTGGTGTCGCGGCCGAAGCTGCCGTCCGCTTCGCGCAGGAAGCGCAGGAACTCCGAGGCCTCGCGGACGTAGCCGAGCATCACGAAGGCGGTGACGGTGAAGGTCGCGTCCCGCATCCAGGTGAAGCGGTAATCGTAGTTGCGGTTGCCCGGAACCGCCTCGGGCAGGCCGGCGGTGGCCGCCGCGACGATGGCGCCCGACGGCGAGTAGGTCAGCAGCTTCAAGCACAGGGCCGAGCGCAGCACCGCGTCGCGATAGGGGCCGTGATAGGTGCAGCGCTCGCTCCAGCGCCGCCAGTAGTCGATGGTCGCCGCGACCCGGCGCTCGGCGCCGGCGAAATCGTCGATCGCGGCCCGCTCCCCGTCCTCGCCGTGGGTGAGGACGAGGTAGGCGGTCTCGCCCGCCGCAATCGCGAACCGGCTCACGGCGACCGCGCCGTCGAGCCTTGGCTCGGGCGCGGCGTTGACGCGGAGCCGCTGCTTGCCGGCCTCGAACAGCACCGTCGCGCCGTCGGCGATCGGGATGCCGTCGCAGCGGGCGTAGTCGAAGGTCGGGTGCACCAGGAAGCGCCCGGCGACGTGGCCGTCGATGCAGGTGAGCAGGCGGATCAGGCGGCTCTCGCCCTCGCCGTCGGGCCCTTCCTCGGGCTCGGGGGTCGGCGGGTTGACCGGCATCACGTCGACCAGCCGGGCGCTGCCGGTCTCGGTGACGAAGGTCGTCTCCAGCACGTTGGTTTCGGGCAGGTAGCGCCGCGAGGTCGAGCGCAGGCCCTCGAACGCGATCCGGCAGGAGCCGCCCTTGTCGTCGTCGAGCAGCGCGAGAAACAGGGCCGGCGAATCGTGACGCGGCCAGCACAGCCAGTCGACCGAGCCGTCGCGGGCGATCAGCGCGGTCGAGTGGGTGTCGCCGATGACGGCGTAGTCTTCGATGGGCTTGTACAAGGCGATGCGTTTCCCGGAGGCTCGACCCGTTCTAACGCGTCGCATCCCCGGTTCGACCGTGCCTGACGAAATGTCACATAGGTTTATGTCCCGGCGTGGAATTCGGCGACGTGCTCGGCGACGATCGCGTCGAACGAGGCGTCGGCGGTGAAGCCGAGGTCGAGCGCGCGTTCGGTGGCGAAGGCCTCGGGCCAGGTCTCGATGATGCGGGCGACGGCCGGATCGGGCTCGCGGCGGATCAGGGCGACCGCCTTGTCGCCGCCGACCTTGCGCAGGGCCTCGATCTCCTCGGCCACGGTGGCCGACACCCCCGGCAGCGTCAGCGCGCGCCGCAGCCCGAGGCGGGCGAGGTCGAGCCCGGCCGCGTGCAGCAGGAAGCCGATCGCGGCCGAGGGGCTCGCGAACCAGTGGCGCACGGTCTCGGGCACCGGCAGGATCGCCGGCTGGCCGGCCAGCGGCTCGCGGATGATGCCGGAGAAGAACCCCGACGCCGCCTTGTTCGGCTTGCCCGGGCGCACGCAGATCGTCGGCAGGCGCAAGGCGATGCCGTCGAGGAAGCCGCGGCGGGAATAGTCGGCGACCAGCAACTCGCCCATCGCCTTCTGGGTGCCGTAGGAGGAAGCCGGCGTGACGATCCAGTCGTCGCCGATCACCGGCGGCAGCGGCGGCCCGAACACCGCGAGCGAGGAGGTGAACACCACCTTCGGCCGGTAGCTGTCGGCCAGGTGCGCGCGGCGGATCGCATCGAGCAGCAGGCGGGTGCCGTCGAGGTTGACCCGGTAGCCGAGCTCGAGGTTCGCCTCCGCCTCGCCCGAGACGACGGCTGCAAGGTGGAAGACGAGGCCGGGCCGCCCGGCGATGGCGGCGTCGGCCGCGCCCGGCGCGGTGAGGTCGGCGGCCTCGGTGCGGACGTTGCCGGCGAAGCCCGCGGGCGCGTCGGGCTGGACCACGTCGATCAGGGTCAGCGCGTCGAGCGGCGCGCCGCCGACGGCGCCGGACGCGACCAGGGCCTTGGTGAGCCGGCGGCCGATCATGCCGGCGGCGCCGAGGATCAGGGCGTGCATGGGAAGCTCCTTGGTCGGCATGTTCGGCCGCGATCGATCTGCGTTGCCCTACCGGCCCCCCCCGCACCCGAGTCGGGCCTGCCCGACTTGGGCACACGACTTGGGCACACAAGGTGCGGATCTCGGGCAAGCCCGAGATCCGTCGGGGGGAGCGAAGGCGCGACGAGACTTTCGAAGGCGGTCAGGGAAGCGAGAAGCACCCGTATCGCTCACTGCATCAGGGCGAGCGCGCGCAGGAAGAAGTCGCGGCCGCCGAAGTTGCCGGATTTCAGCGCAAGCAGCATCGGATCGCCGCCGGCCGTGCGCAGGACGGGGACGCCGGCGGCGATCTCGGGGCCGAGCAGGAAGGCTTTCAGCCCGAGATGGTCGACCACCGCGCCGGAGGTCTCGCCGCCGGCGACCACGAGCCGGCGGACGCCGCGGGCGACGAGGTCCGCGGCGAGCCGCGCCAGCGCCGCCTCGATCGCCTGGCCGACCGCGGCGCCGCCGTGCCTGGCCTGGAGCGCGCGCACCGCGTCGGGCGCGGCGCTGCTGGCGACGAGGACCGGGCCGGCGGCAAGGCGCTCGGCGGCCCAGGCGATGGCCGCCTCGACCTCGCCGGGGCCGGACAGCAGCCGCTCGGTGTCGAGGCGCAGCACCGGCATGTGATCGGCCGCGGCCTCGATCTGCGCCAGCGTCGCCTGCGAGCAGCTGCCCGCGAGGCACGCGGCGTGGCCGCCGACCGCTTCGCCCGCCACCGCACCGGCGCCGGATGCGCCGCGCCCGTCCGCGACCAGCGCGCGGGCGAGCCCGAGGCCGAGGCCCGAGGCGCCGCAGGAGACGCGGTGCCGCAAGGCGGCGCGGCCGAGGATCTCGAGGTCGGCATCGAAGATCGCGTCGGCGATGGCCGCGCCGTGGCCCTCCTTCGCCAGGGCGTCGAGGCGCGCGGCGACCGCGTCCGGACCGCGCGTCACGGTGGCGATGTCGATCAGCCCGACCGTGCCGGCGCTCTGGCGGGCCAGCACCCGCACGAGGCTCGAATCGCGCATCGGGTTGAGGGGGTGGTCCTTCAGCGGGCTCTCGGCGAGCAGCGTCGCGCCGACGAAGAGATGACCCTGGTAGACGCTGCGCCCGGTCTCGGGAAAGGCGGGGGTGACGAGCGCGATCGGCTCGGCCGCATCCGCCCGCAGCGCGTCGAGCACCGGGCCGATATTGCCGGCCTCGGTCGAATCGAAGGTCGAGCAGACCTTGAACAGCACGTGGCCGGTACCGCGCCGGCGCAGCCAGGCGTCGGCCTCGCGGGAGCGCGCCACCGCCTCGCGCGGGTCGATCGACCGGCTCTTCAGCGCCACCACCACCGCGTCGACCGCCGGCAGGGCGAGGTCGTCGGCCGGCACGCCGATGGTCTGCACCGTGCGCAGGCCGGCCCTGGTCAGGGTGTTGGCGAGGTCCGAGGCGCCGGTATAGTCGTCGGCGACGCAGCCGAGCGCGAGCGGCAGGCTCATCGTGCATCCCCCCGCCGGCCTTCGCGATAGGGCGCGAACCAGCCGAGGCCCGCGACGGTGCCGGCGGCCGGATTGTATTCGCAGCCGACGAACCCGTCGTAGCCGAGCCGGTCGAGCTCCGCGAAGAGGAAGGCGTCGTCGATCTCGCCGGTGCCGGGCTCGTGTCGCCCCGGCACCGAGGCGGTCTGCACGTGGCCGACGATCGGCATCAGCGCGCGCAGCCGCATCGTCACGTCGCCGTGCAGGATCTGGCAGTGGTAGAGGTCGAACTGCAGCTTCAGGTTCGGCCGCGCGAGGTCGCGGATCAGCGCCGCCGCCGCCCCGAAATCGTTCAGGAAGTAGCCCGGCATGTTGCGGCCGTTGATCGGCTCCAGCACGAGGTCGAGGCCCGCCGTGCCGAGAGCGTCGGCGGTCCAGGCGACGGCGCGGCGGTAGGCGTCGCGCGCGGCCGGATCGTTCGGGTCGGCCAGCCCCGCCATCAGGTGGAGGCGCCCGACGCCGGTGGCCTCGGCGTAGCGCAGAGCGGTCGCGACGCCCTGCTTCAGCTCGTCGAAGCGCTCGGGCAGGGCCGCGAGCCCGCGCTCGCCGGCCTCGAAGTCGCCCGGCGGCAGGTTGAACAGCGCCTGGGTCAGGCCGTGGCGCGCCAGGCGGTCGGCGATGGCGTCGGCCGGATGCGCGTAGGGGAACAGGAACTCGACGGCGCCGAAGCCCTGGTCCGCGGCTGCTGCGAAGCGGTCGAGGAAGGGGAGCTCGGTGAACATCAGGGTGAGGTTGGCGGCAAAGCGCGGCATGGATGGACTTCCTCAGCGCTTCGCGGCCGGCAGGGTCGCGCCCGAGACCTGGGCGTAGAGCCGCGCGACGGAGGCATCGTCGTCGCGGCCCATCCCCGAGCCCGACGCCATCAGGAACATCTGCAGGGCGGCGGCCGCCACCGGCACCGGGTACTTCTCGGCGCGCGCCATGTCCTGCACGATGCCGAGGTCCTTGACGAAGATGTCGACCGCGCTTCTGGGGCTGTAATCGCCGTCGAGGACGTGCGGCATCCGGTTCTCGAACATCCAGGAATTGCCGGCCGACTTCGTGATCACCTCGTAGACGCGGGCGAGGTCGAGGCCCTGCTTGGCGGCGAAGCTCATGGCTTCCGACGCGGCAGCGATGTGCACGCCCGCGAGCAGCTGGTTGATCATCTTGAAGGCCGCGCCCTGGCCGGCTTCGTCGCCGAGCTCGTAGAGCGTGCCGGCCATCGCACCGAGCGCCGGGCGCGCCGCGTCGAAGGCGGCGGCCGAGCCGGAGGCCAGGAAGGTCAGAGCCCCGTCGGCGGCGCGCGCCGCGCCCCCGCTCATCGGCGCGTCAAGGTAGTGCCGGCCGGTGGCCTCGAGCCGCGCCGCCAGCCGCCGGGCGACGGCCGGGTCCATGGTCGCCGAGGAGACGAACACCGCGCCCTCCGGCATCGCCGCCGCGGCGCCGGCCTCGCCGAACAGCACGGCCTCGGTCTGGGCGGCGTTGACGACGACGCAGATCACGACGCTCGCGCCCTCCGCCGCTTCGGCCGGGCTCGCCGTGCCGCGCCCGCCGGCCGCCGAGAAGCGGGCGACCGCCTCGGGGTTCACGTCGCAGGCCGCGACCGTGAAGCCGGCCCGCTGCAGCGAGGCCGCCATGCCGAAGCCCATCGAGCCGAGGCCGATCACCGCGGCGTGCCGGGCGGAGGAGGGTGCTGTCATCGGGGATGTCCGGTCGGGGGTCTGCGGAAGGTGCGCCGGTTCAGCGGTTCACGAGGCGCTTGGGCGTCACGAAGGTCGCGACCGAGCCGAGCACCAGCATGGCGGCGAGCGCGTACATGCCGGTGGCGGTGTTGCCGCTGTAGTCCTTCAGGGCGCCGATCACGTAGGGGCTGGCGAAGCCCGCGAGGTTGCCCACCGAGTTGATCAGCGCGATGCCGGCGGCGGCGCCCGCCCCCGACAGGAACGCGGTCGGCATCGACCAGAACAGCGGCGCGCAGGTGAGCACCCCGCCCGCGGCGATCGAGAGCGCCATGATCGCGATCACCGTGCTGCCGGCGGTGGCGGCGACGACGAAGCCGACCGCGCCGCAGAGCGCAGGCACGATCAGGTGCCAGCGGCGCTCGCGCATCCGGTCGGCGCTGCGCCCGAGCAGGATCATCACGAACACCGCGAACAGGAACGGGATCGCGCTGAGCAGGCCGATGTTGAGGTTGCCCTGTACGCCGGTGGCTTTCACCAGCGTCGGCATCCAGAAGGTCAGGCCGTACTGGCCCGTGACGAAGCAGAAGTAGATGAAGCTCATGAACCAGACGCGGCCGTTGCGGAACACGGTCGCGATCGAGTGCGGGCTCGTCTCCTTGCCGACGTTGTCGGCGGCGATGTCGCGCTCGATCACCGCCTTCTCGGGGTCGGTCAGCCACTTGGCCTCCGAGGCCCGGTTGTCGAGGTAGAAGAACACCGCGATGCCGACCAGCACCGCCGGCACCGCCTCGATCACGAACATCCACTGCCAGCCGGCGAGCCCGTGGGCGCCGTTGAAGGCATCCATGATCCAGCCCGAGAGCGGGTTGCCGAAGATGCCCGAGACGGGGATCGCGGCCATGAACACGGCGATGACCTTGGCCCGGCGATGCGCCGGGAACCAGGCCGTCGTGTAGAGGATCACGCCCGGGTAGAAGCCCGCCTCGGCCAGCCCGAGCAGGAAGCGCATGACGTAGAAGGTCGTGGCGGAGTTCACGAACAGGAACGCACCCGAGATGATCCCCCAGGTCACCATGATCCGGGCGATCCAGATCCGCGCGCCGACCCGGTGGAGGATCACGTTCGAGGGCACCTCGAACAGGAAGTAGCCGACGAAGAACACGCCCGCGCCGAAGCCGTAGACCGTCTCGCTGAAGCCGAGGTCCTGGGACATCTGCAGCTTGGCGAAGCCGACGTTGACCCGGTCGAGGTAGGCGACGACGTAGCAGAGCATCAGGAACGGCACGAGGCGCCAGAACACCTTGGTATAGGTCTGCTCGACGAAGTCCTTCGATGGCACGGCGCTGCCCGGCAGCACGGCGGCTGGTGAACTCATGGCGTCCTCCGTCGCCGACGTCTTGGCGTGCCGGCGTTCTGCTTGGTTCCGCACCGTTTCCCGGCGCTTGAAACCTGCCTATCTCAGTTTGGCAGCGCTGCCAATCAGCTTGCGGGTGACAGCGATGCTCGATATGTCGCTGAGCGCATCGCCACGCGAAGGGCCTCCATGAACCTGCATCGGCGCCTCGTGACGCTGGCGGACGTCGCCCGGGAATCGGGTTTCGGCGAGAGCACGGTCTCGCGGGTGCTGCGCAACCAGGGCTCGTTCTCGAAGCGCACCGCAGACCGGGTGGCCGCGGCCGTGGCCGAGCTCGGCTACGTGCCGAACCGGCTGGCCGGGTCGCTCGCGGGCAACGCGGCGTCGGCCGGCTCGCAGCTCGTCGGCATCGTGATCCCGTCGCTCGCCAACATCGTCTTCCCCGACCTGCTGCGCGGGCTGACGGGGGCGCTCGACCGCATCGGCTTCCAGAGCGTGATCGGCGTCTCCGACTACGATCCCGACCGCGAGGAGGCGCTGGTCGGCGCGCTGCTGTCGTGGCGCCCGGCCGGCCTCGTCGTCACCGGGGTGGAGCACAATCCCGGCACCGTGGCGCTCCTGCGCGCCGCCGGGATCCGCGTGGTCGAGATGATCGACACCGACGGGCCGGGCCTCGACCTCGTCGTCGGCTTCTCCAACCGGGCGGTCGGCGAGGCGAGCGCCACGCACCTGCTCGGGCGGGGCTACCGCCGCATCGGCTATGTCGGCCACGACATTCTGCGCGACCTCCGGGCGGGCAAGCGGCTCGCCGGCTTCGAGGCGGCCCTGAACGGCGCCGGGCACGGGCTGATCGACCGCGAGATCGTCGCCGAGCCGTCCTCCGCGGCGGCCGGGCGGGCGGCGCTGGACCGGCTGCTCGACCGCACGCCGGACCTCGACGCCGTCTACTTCTCCAACGACGACATGGCGCTCGGCGGCTACTTCTGCTGCCTGGCGCGCGGCTGGTCGATCCCGCACCGGCTCGCGCTGTTCGGCTACAACGGCCTCGACATCACCGCGGCGATGCCGCAGCCGCTCTCGACCATCCGCACGCCGCGGCTGCGAATCGGCGCGGTCGCCGCCGAGCGCCTGGCGGCCGGCGGCCCGGCCGAGACGATCGACCTCGGCTTCGAGCTGGTGGCGGGCGCGACCGCATAGGAGATCGGGCTTGAGGAACCGAACATGAGCGAGTCGACGCTGCGCGAGGAGATCTGCCGCTACGGGCGCTCGCTGTTCGAGCGCGGGCTGACGCCGGGCTCCTCGGGCAACATCTCCCTTCGGCTCGATGACGGCGGCTGGCTGGTGACCCCGACCAACGCCTCGCTCGGCTTCCTCGACCCGGCCCGGATCTCGCGTCTCGACGCGACGGGACGGGTGGTCTCCGGCGACACGCCGACGAAGGAGATCCCGCTCCACACCGCGCTCTACGAGAGCCGCGCCGAGGCGCGCGCCATCGTCCACCTGCACTCGACGCACGCGGTCGCGGTGTCGATGCTGCCCGAGATCGATCCGAAGGCGGTGCTGCCGCCGCTGACGCCGTACTACCTGATGCGCACCGGCGGCACGGCGCTGGTCCCGTACTACCGCCCCGGCGACCCAGGCGTCGCCGACGCGATCCGGGGCCTGGCGGGGAAGTACAGTTCGGTGCTGCTCGCCAACCACGGCCCGGTCGTCGCCGGCGCGAGCCTGCAGGCCGCGGTCTTTGCCACCGAGGAGCTCGAGGAGACCGCCAAGCTCTACCTGCTCCTGCGCAACCTCAACCCGCGCCATCTCAGCCCCGCCCAGGTCGCCGACCTCGTCCAGCATTTCGGGCTGACGTTGCCGGAGCACGAGGGGGAGGGACACGGATGCTCCTGACGCGGCGCGGCGCCGGTCCTGACGCGACCATACCTTCAGGCGCTGCGAGCCCGATCGGGATGGGCCGTGACGAGGCGTCCGACCTCGTCGCGCTCGGCCAGCCACACGGTGCGGATCCAGGGTTCGCGTCCCGACGGCGTCGCGATCGGACCGATGCAGGCGATCACCCGCCGATCCGGCGATGTCGGCGTGACCATGCGAACGGATGCGCGCAGGGCCTGCAGAAACAGCGCATCCGCGAATTCGGTCGTCCGCTCGCGGTTGAGTCCGAAGCCGAGGAAGAAGCGTGCCTTCGATCCGCCTTGCGGATGATCGGGATTGAGAAGGTATCGGGCGATCTTGTCGCCCGGAATGGCAAGGTTCTGCGGGAGCGACGATCCGCTCATCGCAGAGCGGTCGGCGTCGCATGCGTCAGGATCGTTGCCGGCACGGTGGCCAGCGCGCCGTCCGGCTCCGAGAACTCGACGATGCAATCCGGGCTGTCGGTCCAGACGCCGACGACGGTTCCTGCACGCCCCGCCGGGATCGTCTCGCCGTCATGCGAGCGGGCCGGCTCGAGCAGCACCACGGTATCGAGGTCCCGGAAGCCGGGCTCGTCCTTGCGCAGCAGATAAACGACCTCGACGGACATGACGGAAGCATATGGTGGGGCGCACCGTTCGTCCACGCCCGACGGTGCTGCCCGCTAGCACGCGGGCGAAAACCTCAATCCTTCGCCAGCATCGACCGCCCGATCGAGAACACCCGGCCGTCGCCGAGGAGATGCGCCGTGAACCCCGCCGAGAACAGCGGCTCGAACGCCGCGTCGCGGACGTTGAGGCCGCCGGCATAGGCCCCGAAGGCCGGCATCACCAGGCGGGTGCCGTCGGTGACGAAGCAGCGGCGGCGCACCGCGCGTCCGCGCATCGCGACCTTGCCGCACGGGTGGAGGTGGCCGGCGATCTCGCCCGGCGCCGCGCCCGGGGTCGGCTCGTGGCGGAGGGTGAGGCCGCCGAGCGTCATCACCTCGGCGTAGCGACCGCCGACGCCCTCGCTCACGGCGGCGTCGTGGTTGCCGGCGATCCAGACCCAGTCGCGGCCCTGCTGCAGGGCGGCGACCATCGCCCGGTCGCCGGGCTCCATCCGCTCGGGGCCGCGGGAATCGTGGAAGCTGTCGCCGAGCGCCACGATGCAGGCCGGGTCGAAGCGCGCCACCGCCTCGTGCAGGCAGGCCAGCGTCTCGCGGGTGTCGTAGGGCGGCAGGAACTGGCCGGTGCGGGCGGCGTAGGCCGAGCCCTTCTCGAGGTGGAGGTCGGAGACGATCAGCGTGCGGTGATCGGCCAGCCACAGGCCGCCGCACCGGTCGAGGGTGAGGGTCTCGCCGGACAGCTGCAGGCCGGGGGATTTTTGAGTCTTCTCGAGTCTCAGGCCGAGCGCCAAGATGGTGTCCTCGTCGGTAGGGGAGGGCGGCGTCACCCCAGCGCCTCCTCGAGAAGCTGGGCCTCGGCCTCGGCCAGGATCTCGTCGGCGCCCTCGCCGTAGACCCGTTCGCGCCCGATCTCCAGCATCACGGAGACCGAGAGCGGCGAGACCCGGTCGAGGGCCTTGTGGGTGATTCGCCCCTGGATGCGCTCCAACATCATGCCGAGCCGCCTCACGTCGAGGAGTCCGGTTGCCGCATCCTGGCGCGCGGCGCGCATCAGCAGGTGGTCGGGCTGGTGCTTGCGCAGCACGTCGTAGATCAGGTCGGTGGAGATCGTGACCTGCCGGCCGGTCTTCTTCATGCCGGGATGGCGGCGCTCGATCAGCCCGGCGATGACCGCGCATTGGCGGAAGGTGCGTTTCATCATCGAGGATTCGTCGAGCCAGGCGTCGAGGTCGTCGCCGAGCATGTCCTGCGCGAACAGGTCTTCGAGGAAGGCGGGATCCCGGGCGATCCGCTCGGACAGGTCGCGGGTCATGAAGATCGCGATGCCGTAATCGTTGGCGGCGAAGCCCAGCGGGCGCAGGCCGGCGCGCTCCAGCCGCCGGGTCAGCAGCATGCCGAGCGTCTGGTGCGCGAGCCGGCCCTCGAACGGGAACGCCGTGAGGTAGTGGCGCCCGGCCCGCGGGAAGGTCTCGACCAGGAGGTCACGCTCGCCCGGCAGCAGCGAGCGGCTGCGCTGGAGGAGCAGGTAGTCGGCGACCTGGCGCGGCAGCCGGTCCCACTCGAACGGGTCGGCGATGATCGCGCGGACTCGGGCGGCGAGGTAGGTCGAGAGCGGGAACTTCGAGCCGGCATAGGACGGGATCGCCGGGTCGGTCCCTGGCCCGGCGCGCGTGGCCATCGCCTCGTCCTCGGCCAGGCCCTCGAAGCGCAGCACCTCGCCGGCGAACAGGAAGGTGTCGCCCGGCGTCAGCGTGTCGGCGAAGTCCTCCTCGATCTCGCCGAGCACCCGGCCGGTCTTCGGCAGCACGGTGTTGGGCTTGCCCCGCATCGCGCGCGCGAGGCGGACCTTCACCTTGGCCGCCTCGACGATGGTGCCGATGTTCATCCGATACTGCTGGGCGACGCGCGCGTCGCGCACCCGCCACAGCCCGTCCGGCCCGCGCAGGATCTTGGCGAAGCGCTCGTAGGCGCGCAGCGCGTAGCCGCCGGTAGCGACGTAGTCGACGACCGCCTCGAAATCCTCCCAGGACAGGGTGGCGTAGGGGGCGGCCGAGATCACCTCGTCGTAGAGCGCCACCGGGTCGAACGCGTCGGCGCAGGCCATGCCGAGCACGTGCTGGGCGAGCACGTCCGGCGCGCCGAGGCGGGCATCGGGCGTGTCCTGCGCCGCCTCCTCGACCGCGTCGAGCGCCGCTTGGCATTCCAGGATCTCGAAGCGGTTGCCGGGGACGAGGTAGGCCTTCGACGGCTCGTCCATGCGGTGGTTGGCGCGCCCGATCCGCTGCATGATCCGGCTCGCCCCCTTCGGCGCGCCGACGTTGACCACGAGGTCGACGTCGCCCCAGTCGATGCCGAGGTCCAGCGTCGCGGTGCAGACGATCGCCCGGAGCGAGCCCGCCGCCATCGCCGCCTCGACCCGGCGGCGCTGGGTGGCGTCGAGGGAGCCGTGGTGGAGCGCGATCGGGAGCACGTCGTCGTTGAGCCGCCACAGCTCCTGGAAGGTGTACTCCGCCTGGAGCCGGGTGTTGACGAAGACCAGCACCGTGCGGTGCGCCCGGATCAGGTCGTAGATCGCCGGCATGGAATGCCACGCGGTGTGCCCGGCGAGCGGCAAGGTCTTGCCGGTGTCGAGCAGGTGCAGGTCGGGCGCCGCGCCGCCGGCGACGACGACGAGGTCGGCCATGCGTGGACCTTCCCCTCCCCCCCCTGCGGGGGAGGGTGGGCCTCGCGTGAGCGAGGGTCGGGAGCGGGGCGCGACATTTCCGGGAGCGGCGCTCCCCTCTCCCGACCCGCTTCGCGGGCCACACTCCCCCGCAGGGGGGGGAGGGAAGGCGGCGTTCTGCGGCACGAGGTACTTCCGCAGCTCGTCCGGCTCGCGCACCGTCGCCGACAGCCCGATCGCGGTGAGGCCGGGGCTGAGGCGGTGCAGGCGGGCGAGCGCCAGGGACAGCAGGTCGCCGCGCTTCGAGGTGACGAGGGCGTGGAGCTCGTCGAGGACGACGCAGCGCAGCCCGGAGAAGAACTCGGTCGCCTCGCGGTGGGCGATGAGCAGGGCGAGCTGCTCGGGCGTGGTCAGCAGGATGTCCGGCGGCCGCTCGATCTGGCGGGTGCGCTTGTGCGACGGGGTGTCGCCGGTGCGGGTCTCGATCCGCAGCGACAGGCCGATTCCCTCCACCGGCGCGTCGAGGTTGCGGGCGATGTCGACGGCGAGCGCCTTCAGCGGCGAGATGTAGAGCGTGTGGAGCCGGCGCTCGGAGGGCTTCGCCCGGCTCTGCGACAGCGCGACCAGGCTCGGCAGGAAGCCGGCGAGCGTCTTGCCGGCGCCGGTCGGGGCGACGAGCAGCGCCGAGCGGCCGGCGCCCGCGATGCGCAGCAGGTCGAGCTGGTGCGGCCGCGGGGCCCAGCCGCGCGCGGCGAACCAGGCGGCGAAGGCCGGCGGCAGGGCGCTCGGGTCGGCCGCCGCGCGCCGGCTCAGGCGAGCGCCATCAGGAAGCGGTCGATCAGCTCCAGCGCCCGCTCCGTCATCGCGCCGGGATAGCGGATGAAGACGTGGCAGCCGCCGGGATAGACCGCCGTGTGGCCGCCGTTGCCCGCCGCCGCCCAGCGGGCGGACATGTAGAGCGTGTCGTCGAGCAGCGGGTCGCAGGTCCCGACGGTAAACAGGGCCGGCGGCAGGCCCTTGAGGTCGGCGTAGATCGGCGACACGTCCGGCCGGCGCCGGTCGATGCCGTTGCGGACGTAGCCGTCGGCGAAGGCGGTGAGGTCGGTGGTGTTGCACACGAGGCGCTCGTCGCCCCAGTTGCGCACCGACGGGGTCAGCCCGAGGTCGAAGAAGCCGGCGTTGAGGTTCGCGCCGCGGAAGGCGCGCGGAAGCCGGTGCTTGTCGCGCAGGCGCAGCAGCACCATCACCGCGAGGTGCGCCCCGACCGATTCGCCACCGATGGTCAGCGCCGAGATGCCGAACTCGGCCTTGCCCGGGCCGGCGAGCCAGAGCGCCGCCGCCTCGCAATCGAGGAGCGCCGCCGGGTAGGGATGCTCGGGGGCGAGGCGGTACTCGACCGAGAGGCAGACGAAGCCGCAGGTGTCGGCGATCCGCTCGAGCCACGGGTCCTGCTCGTCGGCCGAGCCCCAGACCCAGCCGCCGCGGTGGATGTGCAGGTAGGCGCCGCGCAGCTTCACGCCGGCCCGGGGGCGGATCACCCGCAGGTTCAGCGGGCCGCCGGGGCCGTCGATCGTCATGGTCTCGGCGCGGGCGCTGCGCGGCATCGCGGGCGAGGCGGGCGTGCCGGCGCGGCGCCGCGCGCGCACCTCGGCGATGGGCAGCGACCACGGGTCGGCCTGCGCCGCGTGCGCCGCGACGATCTCGGCGTTAAGGCGCTTGGTGTCCGGATCGATCGTCGCCGGGTCGAACAGGGCGTGGTCGATCATGGGGCGTTTCGTCTCGTCTCTTGGGGCTGCGCGGGGCGAGGCGTCACGGCATCCGCGAATTCCGAACCCATCTTGGCGCGCGAGCGCTGCATTGCCATCTCGGTTCGGCCGGCGAAACCGCCTAACGCCCGAACCACGATCCGGTTTCGCGCCCGGTGTGGTGCATCCGTCACGGTTCCGCCGGCTTCGGACGGTTGGAAGACCTTCATCCCGCAAAGGAATGTCGATGATCGTCGAGCACGACCCGCGCCGCCCAGGCCAGAACTATTCGGGAGACCCCTACCAGGGACCGCCGCCGGGCTATCGCGCTTCGGCCCTGCGCCGCTTCCTCGGCGGCTCGCCGGCCGGCGTGTTCCTACGGCTGCTGTTCCTCTCGGTCCTGGTCGGCGCCTTCATGGCGATGCTCGGGCTGACCCCGGCGCGGCTGTTCTGGCAGATCTACGACGCGGCCCGCGCGCTGATCGATCTCGGCCTCGCCACCTTCCACGATTTCGGCGGCTGGATCCTGGCCGGCGCGGTGGTGGTGGTGCCGCTGTGGCTCATCTCGCGGCTGTTCGCGGTCTCGCGGTAGGAGAGCGATCCGACGAGAGGGGTCGCCGATGGGCGGAGAGGACGAGGCCAAGCGTGACCTGGCGATCGCCAACGAACGTGCGAAACTTCTCGCCAACGCCCTCGATCGCTCATCGACGGCCAGCATCACCGTCGGCATCCTCGGTCCGACCGCGGCGGCGCTGTATGGGCTGGGCGCGGCGCTGCCCGGTCGCGGCGGTGCCTTTTACGCGGGAACTGCTATACTCTGGCCTCTTGCCGCCCTGCTGCTCCACCTCATGGCGCGGCACGTGCTCGGGACACTCAGGTGATGGAACTCGCGATCTACGCCAACGTCGTCCTGCCGGTCATCATCGTGGCGATCGGATATGCCGCGATGCGCTGGCACCTGCATCAGGCGTCGAAGGGAAACTGACGTCGCTCCGCGGCCGATGATGCATCCCTCTTCGCGCTCGCGCTCGCGCGGCGTAGCGCGGGCGACGCACCGGAACCTCCAGAGCCTTTGACCCCACCTCTCCCCATCACCGGCCGGCGCGTACTCGCGCTCGCCCTGCCGATGACGATCGCCAACGTCACCACGCCGATGCTCGGCTTCGTCGGCGCCACGGTGATCGGGCGGCTCGGCGACGCCGCGCTGCTCGGGGCGATCGCCCTCGGCGCCGTGATCTTCGACGCGCTGTTCTGGTCGTTCGGCGCGCTGCGTATGGCGACCGCCGGCCTCACCGCGCAGGCGGTCGGCGCCCGAGACGGCGCCGAGGTCGACCGGACCTTGGCGCGCGCCCTCGCGGCGGCCCTCGTCGCCGGCCTCGCCCTGGTCGTCCTGCAAGGACCGATCGCGGCCGCCGCCTTCCGGATCACCGGCGCGAGCCCCGCGGTGATCGCGGGCCTCGCGACCTACATCCACATCCGCATCCTCTCGGCGCCGTTCGCGCTGGCGAACTACGCCGTGCTCGGCTCGGTGCTCGGGCGCGGCCGCACCGATCTCGGCCTGCTGCTGCAGGTGGCGATCAACCTGGTGAACATCGGCCTGACGCTCGCGCTGGTCCTCGGCCTCGACCTCGGCCTGTCCGGCGCCGCCCTCGCCACGGTGATCGCGGAGGCGGCCGGCCTCGCCCTCGGCCTGGCGATCCTGGTCCGCCTCGGCTCGAAGCCCTGGCGGGTGCCGTGGTCCGAGGTCCGCGATCCCGTCGCGCTGCGGCGCACGCTCGCGGTCAACGGCGACGTGATCGTGCGGACGCTGGCGCTCGTGTCGGGCATCGTCCTGTTCTCCGCGCTCGGCGCACGCCAGGGCGACGCGGTGCTCGCCGCCAACGCGGTGCTGTGGAATCTGTTTCTGATCGGCGGGTTCTTCCTCGACGGCTTCGCCACCGCCGCCGAGGCCCTGTGCGGGCAGGCGGTCGGCGGGCGCGACGCCGGCGGGTTCCGCAAGGCGTCGGCGCTGTCGCTCGGCTGGTGCCTCGGCTTCGGCCTCGGCGTCAGCCTGCTGGCGCTCGTCGGCGGCCACGCCTTCATCGACTTCGTCACCACGAGCGAGCCGGTGCGCGCGGTCGCGCGGCGCTACCTGCCGCTGGCCGCCGCCGCCCCCTTCGTCGCGGCGCTGCCCTTCGCCTACGACGGCATCTACATCGGCGCGACCTGGACGCGGGCGATGCGCAACCTGATGCTGGCCGCGCTCGCCGCCTATTGCGCCGCCCTCGTGCTCGTGCAGGGCCTGAATCTCGGCAATGCCGGCCTGTGGCTGGCCTTCCTCGCCTTCCTCGGGGCGCGCGGCATCGGGCAGGCGCTGGCTTATCCGGGGCTCGCCCGGCGGACGTTCCTCCCGGGCCGCGCCTGAGCGGCCCGCCTCAGCGCGGGTCCTTCCAGGTGGTCGGCGCGGACCCGGCCGGCGGCACCGCCTCGACCCTGCGCTGCACGCTACGCCGGGCCGGCGCCTCCGCGCGCCGCTGCCGGACGAGGCGGGCGCGCCGCATCCGCGGGCGCCGCGCCCGCTCGCTCGAGGAGCCGACGACGCCCCCGATCACCGCCCCCGCCACCGCCCCGATCGGGCCGGCGACGAGGGCGCCGGCGACCGCGCCGGAGCCGACGCCGACCACCGTGTTGCTGGCGGCCGAGGCCGTCCCCGGCAGGGCGAGGCCCGCCGTCAGCATCAGCCCGAAAAGTGCGTGTCGCAGCATGGTCTTGCCCTTCGATCGGTGGCGTTTCCCCAGCCCTTGGCCGCGGAACGTGACCAAAGCGGGGCCCGGCCGTTGCACGAACGACACGGCGTCGGCGGTTTCGATTGCGCCGGAATCTCCGGGTTTCGGCGCTGCGGCCCCTGGTCAGGCGAGTGCGTTGCGGTAGGGTCGCGCGATTTTATCCGGGGTCCCAGCCGAATGTCCGATCTCCGCCTCCGCCGCAGCGTCCTCTACATGCCGGGCTCGAACCAGCGTGCGCTCGACAAGGCGAAGACCCTGCCGGCCGACTGCCTGATCCTCGACCTCGAGGACGCGGTCTCGATGGAGGAGAAGGATCTCGCCCGCGATCAGGTCTGCGCCGCGGTCAAGAGCCGTGCGTACGGCGACCGCGAGCTGATCATCCGCGTCAACGCCCCCCAGACGCCGTGGGGCGAGAAGGACCTGCGCGCGGCGATCGAGGCGCGGCCGGACGCGATCCTGATGCCGAAGGTGTCCTCGCCGGCCGTGCTCGAGAGCATCGCCGACCACCTCGAGGCCCTCGACGCGCCGGACGACATCGCGGTCTGGGCGATGATCGAGACGCCGGCCGCGATCCTGAACATCCAGGACATCGCCCGCGCCAGCCGCGACCGGCGCACCCGGCTCACCTGCTTCGTGCTCGGCACCAACGACCTGGCCAAGGACACCTGGGCCCAGCTCGTGCCCGGCCGCGTGCCGATGCTGCCGTGGATGATGTTCACCCTCGCCGCGGCCCGCGCGTCCGGGCTGACGATCCTCGACGGCGTGTGGAACGACATCGGCGACGTTGAGGGCTGCCGCGCCGAGTGCCGTCAGGCGCGCGACCTCGGCTTCGACGGCAAGACGCTGATCCACCCCAACCAGCTGGAGCCGGCCAACACCTCCTTCGCCCCGACCGAGGAGGAGGTCCGCCGCGCCCGCCTCGTGCTCGAGGCCTTCGACCGGCCCGAGAACGCCAAGCGCGCGGCGATCAAGGTCGAGAACCGCATGTACGAGCGCCAGCACGTCGGCATGGCCAAGCGCGCGGTGACGTGGTCGGAGGCGATCAAGGCCAAGGGGCAGTGAGGGGACGGGCGGCCGACGAATGGCCGCTTTCGGGAAGCGCCGATCCGCGTGAAACGCGCAACGCGCACCACACGCCGTAGCCATCTCCGACGCTGCGGCGACGCGAAGAGACAAGCTCATGCTGAGCGCGATCTCTCGACCACTGGCGGCCGCTCTCGCGGGAAGCGCCTTGCATGGAACCGTAGCGCTCGCGCAGCCAGCCGAGTGCGGCAAACTTCAAGAGATGATCGAGGAACGCAGGGCGTTCGTGGCGGCGGTGAATGCCGGTCCGAAGTCGGCGATCACGAAGACGCCTGAGGCGACCTGCACACTGTTCGGTGATCTGCAGCGGAATGGCGCCATTGCGATCGCCTGGATCGAAACGCATCGGGCGTGGTGCGCGATTCCCGACGCGTTCGCCGAACGCTTCGAGGCCGATCAGATGAAGACCCTCGCGATCGGCGATCGGGCGTGCGGCCTCGTTCGCCCCGCGCCTCTGCAGATCGATCCGCTGCCGGCTCATCCGAGAGGATGACGGCGCCGATCGTGGCAATCGTCGTGTTCGCTTCGGGGAAAGAGCTGGAGCATTCCAGGGCGAGGTTGCTTCCGGTTCGCGTGCAGAAAACGCGATCTCTCAAATGGAGCCATTCCCGTGATCCAGGGATCACGGACATCGCTCGGGAGTTCGATATTCCTCCCGCGATGAGGTCTCCCCTTCCTGGCTCGTGACAACGTCCTGGGTTGTTCCGGCATCAAATCGCGACCGGTCAGCCCGATGCCGTGCAGTGGCACGCCACCGTCTCGTAGGGGTAGGCCACGCTGTCGTGCCCGGCGAGGTCCGGCGTGGCGGCGATCAGCCCCCGTATCTCGGCGGCGACGGCCGCCTGCTCGCCCGGGGGCAGGGCGGCGATGAAGCTGACCGAGAGCGCACGGCCGACGATCACGTCCTCCGATGGTCCGACGTGCCGGTGCGGCAGGCGCCGCTCGTGCAGGGGGCCGAAGCCCGGGCCGGGGAGCACCGCGCGCCAGTTTTGCGTGCGGTAGCGCGGGGTGTCGTCCTCGTAGGCGTCGACGATCCGCGTCAGCGCCGCGACCCAGGGCACGGATTCGTCGCGCACGTTCCAGACCAGCCCGAGCGTGCCGCCGGGGCGGAGCACGCGGCGGATCTCGGCGAGCGCCGCCGGGGTGGAAAACCAGTGGAAGGACTGCGCGCAGACGACCGCGTCGACCGAACCGTCCGCGAGGGGGATGGCCTCCGCATGCCCCGGATGGGCCGCGACATCGGGATTTCGCGCGGCGAGCCGTGCCAGCATCTCCGGCACCGGCTCGACGGCGACGACGCGCGCCCCGGTGGCGGAGAGGCGCGGGGTGAACTTTCCGGTGCCCGCGCCGAGGTCGAGCACGGTGCGGCCGGGGCCGAGCCGCAGATCGTCGCGCAGCCAGCCGTCGAGGGCGGGCGGATAGTCCGGGCGGCCGCTGACGTAGGTGTCGGCCTGGGCGGCATAGCCGGCCGCGGCCGACCGGTGGATCGTGTCCATCCCGAGCCCTCGCTTCCCTCGAACGCTGCCCCACGGGTTCGCCGCCCCGCAGGCAGGCGTCAAGCCGGGTCGGCCGCCGCGGCGGCGACCAGGGCCGTGCCGTCCCCGGTCAGCGCGTAATGCGCCCGGCCCGACCGGGCGTCGCGCCGGCCCACCGCGACGAGCCCGGCTTCCTCCAGGGCGGTGACGGCGCGCAGCGCGTGGGCGTGGGCGACGTCGAGGGCCTTGGCGAGGCCGCGGCTGTCGGCGGCCAAGCCGCCCTGCGCCGCCGCCAGCAGCACGGCCTCGATCGATCCGAGATCCGGCCGCCGGCGGGCGATCGCGTCGACCAGCGCCAGGAACGCGGCGTCGTCGGCCTCGCTCAAGCCGCCGCGGCCGCTTCCGCGCGACCGCGCACCGTGACCAGCACCGATTTCGAGGTCGGCGTGTCGCTCTCGGCGCCGAAGGTCGAGAGCGGCACCAGCACGTTGAGCTCGGGATAGTAGCCGGCCAGGCTCCCGCGCGGCATGTCGAACGGCACCAGCCGGAAATCCTCGGCGATGCGCGACGTGCCGTCCGCATGCAGTCCGATCACGTCGACCCGCTCGCCGAAGCTTTCACGCAGGGTCGCGAGGTCGTCCGGGTGGCAGAAGATCACCCGGCGCTCGCCGTAGACGCCGCGGTAGCGGTCGTCGAGGCCGTAGATCGTGGTGTTGTATTGGTCGTGGCTGCGGAAGGTCTGCAGCACGAAGGTGTTCTCGGCCGTCGAGGCCACCTGATGCTCGGTCGCCTCGGGGAGCGCGTCGGCGGAGAAGTTGGCGTGGCCGGTGGCGGTCTCGAACACCCGCTCGGCGGCGAGATTGCGCAGCATGAAGCCGCGCGGGCGCCGCACCCGGACATTGTAGCCGGTAAATCCCGGGATCGTGCGCTCGATCCGGTCGCGGATGCGGTCGTAATCCTCGGCCATTTCCGCCCAGTCGATCCGGCCCGAGCAGACGGTGGCCGCGGCCATGCCGGCGATGATCGCGATCTCCGAGCGCAGCTCCTTCGAGGCCGGCTTGTTGATGCCGCCCGAGCCGTGGACCATGCTCATCGAATCCTCGACGGTCACGATCTGAGTCTTGCCGGCGGCGTTCCGGTCGATCTCGGTGCGCCCGAGGCAGGGCAGCACGTAGGCGACCCGGCCCGGCACCAGGTGCGAGTGGTTCAGCTTCGTCGCGATGTGGACGGTCAGCTCGCACGAGGCCAGCGCCTTGGCCACTAGGGCCGTGTCCGGCGTGGCGCGGGCGAAGTTGCCGCCGAGGCCGATGAAGGCCTTGGCGCTGCCGTCGAGCATCGCGCCGATGGCGGCCAGCACGTTGTGGCCGTGCCGGCGCGGCGCTGCGAAGCCGAACTCGCGCTCGAGCGCGTCGAGCAGGGCGGCCGGGGGCTTCTCGTTGATGCCGACCGTGCGGTCGCCCTGCACGTTCGAGTGGCCGCGCACCGGGCACAGGCCCGCGCCGGGCCGCCCGATGTTGCCGCGCAGGAACATCAGGTTGGCGATCTCGCGCACCGTCGCCACCGAGTGGCGATGCTGGGTCACGCCCATCGCCCAGGTGGCGATCGACTTCGACGAGGCGACGTAGATCGCCGCCACCTCCTCGAGCACGGCGCGGGCGAGGCCCGACTGGTCCTCGATCGCGTCCCAAGTGGTCACGTCGACCGCGGCGCGGTAGGCGGCGAGGCCTTCGGTGTGGCTGTTGAGGAAGGCGCGGTCGAGCACCGAGGGGCGGCCGGCGGCGAGCGCCGCGTCGTCGGCGGAAAACACCGCCTTGGCGATGCCGCGGAAGGCGGCCATGTCGCCGCCGAGCCGCGGCTGCAGGTAGTGGCTGGCGATCGGCCGGCTCGCGCCGCGCAGCATCTCGACGGTGTTCTGCGGGTCGGCGAAGCGCTCCAGGCCGCGCTCGCGCACGGGGTTGAACACGACGACCTTGGCGCCGCGCTCGGCGGCCTTGCGCAGGTCGGCCAGCATGCGCGGGTGGTTGGTGCCGGGGTTCTGCCCGACGACGAAGATCGCGTCGGCCTTCTCGAAATCCTCCAGGAGCACCGTGCCCTTGCCGATGCCGATGGCCTGGCCGAGCCCGATGCCGCTGGCCTCGTGGCACATGTTCGAGCAGTCGGGGAAGTTGTTGGTGCCGTAGGCGCGGGCGAACAGCTGGTACAGGTAGGCGGCCTCGTTCGAGGCGCGGCCGGAGGTGTAGAACTCGGCCTGGTCCGGGTGGTCGAGGCCGCGCAGCGTCGCGCCGATCTCGGCGAAGGCCGCGTCCCACGTCACCGCGACGTAGCGGTCGCTCGCGGAATCGTAGCGCATCGGATGGGTGAGGCGGCCCTCGCCTTCGAGGGCGTAGTCGCTCCAGCCGCGCAGCTCGGTCACGGTGTGGCGCGCGAAGAACTTCGGCGGCGTGCGCTTGTCGGTGGCCTCCCACGACACCGCTTTCACGCCGTTCTCGCAGAACTCGAACGACGAGCCGTGCTCCGGGTCGCCCCAGGCGCAGCCGGGGCAGTCGAACCCGTCGGGCTGGTTCGCCTTAAGCAGGGCGCGGGCACCCGAGAGCGGGGAGCGGCTGCCGAGGAGATGCTTGCCGCAGCTCTTCAACGCGCCCCAGCCGCCTGCGGCCGAGGAGCGCTTGGGCGTGGCGACGGGGTCGGTCATGACGGGGCCTGAATCGGGTTTCGCGCGTGGCGATCACGCACTTGCGAGATAAGAGACCGCGTGGGTGCTTCTCAATCGTGCCCCGGCGCACCCCCCTCATGCGTCCGGCACGCGCGCATTTTTAATGGTTCTCGTTTCCGGACACGGCGAAGGGTCGGTCGATGCAGGCACGGGTTCGGATCGTCGCGGCGCTGGCGGCCGGCTGCGCGGTCGCGATCGCGATGATGGCGCACGACCGCGCCCGGGATGCCGCCTGGGCCGTCACGGCGAGCCAGATCGCCGACGCGCGGGCGCACGGCAAGCCGGGGGTGGAGATCGCACCCGGCCGCTTCGTCGCGGAACCGCTCCCGAGCGAAGGGGCCGCGCTGCTGCCGGTGAAGTGGGGTCTGATCGGCGCCGTCGTCGCCGGCGCGGTGCTGGTCGGGACGCGGCGGCGTGCGTGAGCGGGCGGCAAGCGCTCCCGTGACTGCAAACGAAGCCGCGCCCTCCCTCCCCCCTCTGCGGGGGAGGGAAGGGCGCCGGTCTAAGCCGCTTTGGTCAACGCCTTCGCGTCGCGCCCGACGATGTCGGCCAAGCTCGCCAGCCCCTCGGCCCGCATCCGCTCGAGCAGGCCGCGCTTGATCGTGGAGACGAGGCCGGGGCCTTCGTAGACCAGCGCCGAGTAGAGCTGCAGCAGGCTCGCGCCGGCGCGGATCTTGGTCCAGGCGGCCTCGGCCGAGTCGATGCCGCCGACGCCGACCAGGGGCAGCCTGTCGCCGACGCGCCGGTAGGTCTCGGCCAGCATCCGCGTCGAGGGCGCGAAGAGCGGACGGCCGGACAGGCCGCCGGCCTCCCCCGAGAGCTTCGTCTCGGTGAGCGAGGCCGGCCGCGCGATCGTGGTGTTCGAGACCACGAGCGCCTGAACCCCGCGGCGGATCGCGGTCGCGCAGATCGCATCGAGCGCGTCCAGCGTGATGTCGGGGGCGATCTTCAGGAGGATCGCGGCCTTCGTGCCGTTCCGGGCCGCGGCCGCGTCGCGGGTCGCGACCACGCGGGCGAGCAGGTCGTCGAGGAAGGCCTCGCCCTGGAGGTCGCGCAGGCCCGGGGTATTGGGCGACGACACGTTGACGGTGACGAAGTCGACCAGCGGCGCCAGCCGCCCGGTGCAGGCGACGTAGTCGGCGAGCCGGTCGGTCGCGTCCTTGTTGGCGCCGATGTTGACGCCGACGATCCCCGGCCGCCCGGCCCGCGCCCGCAGGCGCTCGGCGACGACGTCGAGGCCGGCGCTGTTGAGCCCGAAACGGTTGATCACCGCCCGGTCGCCGGGAAGCCGGAACACCCGCGGGCGCGGGTTGCCGGGCTGGGGCTTCGGCACCACGCCGCCGACCTCGACGAAGCCGAAACCCAGGCCGAGCAGGGCGTCGGCCGCCTGCGCGCCCTTGTCGAAGCCCGCCGCGAGCCCGACCGGATTCGGAAACCTTCGGCCGAACACCTCGACCGCGAGCCGAGCATCGTCGGCCGGCGGCGTGCGGGCCGGCAGCAGGGTCAGCGCGCGAACGGTGAGGTTGTGTGCGTGCTCCGCGTCGAGGCCGTGGAGGGCCGGGCGAAGCAGCGGGAACAGGGCGCCGATCATGCCGGAATCTCCGCGGGCAGCGCGGGCACGCCGTCGGGGCCGAGCGGCAGCGCGCTCACGCTGCGTACCGCGTCGAGGGGCAGGTCGCCGTAGAGGTGCGGGAACAGATCGCCGCCGCGGGAGGGCTCGAACCGCAGCGCGGGGCCGAGCGCCTCCGCCTCGACGGCGACGAGCACGAGGTCGTTCTGTCCGGAAAAGTGCCGCCGCGCGGTCTCCGCGAGCTGCGCGGCTGTGGAAAAGTGGATGAAACCGTCGGCCCGGTCGATCCCGGCGCCGGTGAACCGGCCGAGGCCCTCCGCGTCCCGCCAAAGCGTCTCGGGACAGATCTTGTAGATCAGCGTCATCGCGGCACCCGGTCTCCGATGCGCCGTCGATAGGGTGCCGGGCCGCCTCCTGGCAACCGTTTCGGGGTGCGACCGGGCCAGCGGAACGGCGTGGATCACCCATTCGGCCGATTGCCTTTTTCAATCCGTAGTTCTACTTTCCTACAACTAGGCCGTGCGTCTCAGCGGTCGTTTTCGCCTTGGTCACGCATGCTGTCCCACGAGCAGATTTGGAATGCCATCGACCGTCTGGCCGAGCGCCACGGCTTTTCGCCATCCGGCCTCGCCCGACGTTCCGGCCTCGATGCCACCAGTTTCAACCGATCCAAGCGCGTCGGCGTCGACGGCCGCAAGCGCTGGCCCTCCACCGAGTCGGTGTCGAAGGTGCTGGCCGCGACCGGCGCCAGCCTCGACGACTTCCTGCGGCTGATCGAGGCGCGCGAGGGGCCGCCGCGCGCGACCGTTCCGCTGATCGGCCTGACTCAGGCCGGCGCCGGCCGCCAGTTCACCGACGAGGGCATGCCGACCGGCGGCCCCGGCTGGGAGGAGATCGAGTTTCCCGATCTCGGCGAGGAGCGCGCCTTCGCCCTGGAGGTTCAAGGCGATTCGATGCTGCCGCTGTTCCGCGACGGCGACGTGTTGATCGTCTCGCCATCGGCCGGCGTGCGCAAGGGCGACCGCGTGGTGGTGCGGCTGCATTCCGGCGAGGTGCTGGCCAAGGAACTCCGCCGGCGCACCGCGCGCACGGTCGAGCTCGCCTCGCTCAACCCCGAGCACGAAGACCGCAACCTCAACGTCGGCGAGATCGCCTGGATCGCCCGGGTGATGTGGATCCGGCAGTAGAGGCTGTCGGGGGGCGGTCGGTCCTCCGCTCCGTCGTCCCGGGGACGTGCAGCGGAGCCGGGGATCCAGACCCGTCGGTGGCGCTTTCCCGAGCACGGCCTGCGGTTCTGGATTCTGCGTGCGCCTTCGGCGCCGCGGAATGACGCGATTGTGTTGAAGGGCCTGAGGCCCGACGCAGCCCCGGATGGGGCCTGCGAGAGACGGCGGACCCGCTTCTGCACTTGGGCGCCCGACCGCCGCCGCGTCCCGCGGCCGCGCTTCAGGCTTGGCCGTCCGGCGCGATGCGGCTATCGCTGAGCGCGTCGGGGCCGTCGCTCCGCGAGGCCGGACGAGAGCATGGCAGAGCCCGACGCGGACGCCTTCGACGAACCGGCGCTCGAGGCCGGCTGGACCGCGCTGCTCGATGCCGCGGCGCCCGCCTTCCTGTTCGACCCGCGCCGGCCCGACGCGCCGATCGTGCACGCCAACCCGGCCCTGCTGCACCTCGCCGGGCTGGAAGCCGCGGCCCTGGTCGGGCGGAACGTCCGGCTTCTGGCGGCCGACCGCCGCACCCTCGACGACGGCGCCGAGTTCCTGGCGGCGCGCGGCGACGGCTCCACCTTCTGGGCGCGCCTGACCCTCGGTCCCATCGCCGGGAGCCCGTACCACCTCGGGCAGGTCTTCGACGTGACGCGCCGGCGCGACGCCGAGAGCGCCCTGGTGCTGTCGCGACAGCGCGAGGCGCTGGGGCTGCTCACCAACAGCGTCGCGCACGAGTTCAACAACTTCCTCCAGATCCTGATCGGCTACATCGACGGGCTGAAGCGCCGGCTCGGCGACAGCCAGGAGCCGTTCATCCAGCGGGCGATGAGCCGCTCGACCGACGCCACCGAGCGTGCCGCGATCCTTACGCGCCAGCTGCTGGCCTACTCGCGCAAGATCGCCCCCGACGTGCGCCCGATCGACCTCGACGCGCTCGTCGCCGCGACGGCGGAGCGCCTGCGCCCCGGCCTGCCCGCCGGCGTGCGCCTGGAGGTCGCCGGCACGCCCGGCCTGCCGCGGGCGATCAGCAACCCGCTCCAGGTCGAGCTGGCGCTCGGCCACGTCGTCACCAACGCCTGCGAGGCGATGCCGGACGGCGGCACGATCCGGATCGAGAGCTTCCACATCGCACCCGGCGACCGGTCGGTCCAGCGTCCGGAGGACGGCGCGGTCGGCATCCGCATCGCCGACACCGGCGCCGGCATGTCGCCGGAGATGCTGGCCCGGGCGCTCGCGCCCTTCGCCACCAGCCGCGAGGCCGGGCGCGGGGCGGGGCTCGCCATCGTCCACGGGCTGATGAAGCGGCAGAACGGCACCATCGCCCTGGACAGCCGGGCGGGGGAGGGCACGCAGGTGCGGCTGGTGTTTCCGGCCGCGCCCGAGCGGGCCGCATCCGGCCCGCACTGACGATTCGTTCGCGATGCTGCGGAAAACATCGCGGACCGACGGACTAAAACCCCGCGCCCCGCGTCACCATCTTAATCGTCGGCGCTGGCGCCAGGACGTTTGACGACGTCTACGACGTTTCGAGATGATTAGAGGCGTATCGATGCTCACCTCCACCACGCGCCGCAAGCGTGCGGCGACCATCCTGGCGCTGGCGGCCGCGCTGACGGTCGCGGCGCCCGCCGTCGAGGCCCGGCCGGGCGGCGGCGCCAGCATGGGCTCGCGCGGCTCGCGCACGTTCAACGCGCCGTCGGCCACCACGACCGCCCCGAGCGCGGCGCCGATGCAGCGCACCCAGACGCAGCCCTCGCCGGGCATGACCAACCCCGGCATGCAGGCCCCTGCCGCGCGCCCCCGCTTCGGCGGCGGCTTCATGGCCGGCCTGCTCGGCGCCGGCCTCCTCGGCGCGCTGCTCGGCGGCGGCTTCTTCGGCGGGCTCGGCGGCATCGCCTCCATGCTCGGCCTGTTGCTGCAGGTCGGCCTCGTGGTGCTGCTCGTCTCCTTCGCGGTGCGCTGGTTCCGCCGCCGCAACGGAGAGCCGGCCGCCGCGGGCGCGCCCTACGCCCGTTCGGGCATGGATCCGAACGCGGCCGGGGGCGGCAATCCCGGCCTCGGCGGTTCGGCCGGCACCGGCGGCATGATGGGCGGCGCCCAGCGTCCGCCGCAGCAGCGCCCGGTGCAGATCGGCCCGAACGACTTCCAGTCGTTCGAGCGCCTGCTCAACGAGGTCCAGGACGCGTATTCGCACGAGGACATGGTCGGCCTGCGCAACCTCGCGACGCCGGAGATGGCCGGCTACTTCGAGGAGGAGCTGCGCGGCAATGCCGCCCGCGGCGTCGTCAACCGCATCTCGGACGTGAAGCTGCAGCAGGGCGACCTGTCGGAATCGTGGGGCGAGGGCGCGCAGGACTTCGCCACGGTGGCGATGCGCTACACCCTGAAGGACGTGACGATCGACCGGAACAGCAACCGCGTCGTCTCCACCGAGCCGGGCGAGGCGACCGAGTTCTGGACCTTCGTGCGCACGCCCGGGCGCCCGTGGATCCTCTCGGCGATCCAGCAGACCCGCTAAGACGCCACGCTTCGACGAAACCGGCCGGCGTCCCTCACGGGGCGCCGGCCTTTCTATGCGCGTCCCACAGGTTGGCGAGCCGGACGAAGCCGGCCACCGGCACCTCCTCGGCCCGCGCGGTCTCGGCGATGCCGGCCTCCGCGAGCAGGGCGATCGGCTCCGGCGTCAGCCCCTTCAGGCTCTGGCGCAGCATCTTGCGGCGCTGCCCGAAGGCGGCGCGCGTCACCGCCTCGAGCGCGCCCGCCCGGCAGGGCAGGGGGTCGGCGCGCGGGACGATGCGCACGACGCTCGACGTCACCTTCGGCGGCGGCACGAAGGCGGAGGGCGCCACGTCGAACAGGATGTTGCTCTGCGTGCGCCAGCCGCACAGCACGCCGAGGCGGCCGTAATCGGCCCGCTCCGACTCGTCGGCGACGATGCGCTCGGCGACCTCGCGCTGGAACATCAGCGTGGCGGAATCCCACCACGGCGGCCAGGCCTCGCCGTCGAGCCAGCCGGTGAGCAGGGCGGTGCCGACGTTGTAGGGCAGGTTCGCCACGATCCGCGCCGGCCCGTCGCCGATCAGCGGCCGCGGGTCGAAGGCCAGGGCGTCGGCGTCGACGACCGTCAGCCGCCCGGGATGGTGCGCCGCGATCTCGGCCAGGGCCGGCAGGGCGCGGGGATCGCGCTCGACCGCGATCACCCGCGCGGCGCCCTCGGCGAGCAGCGCCCGCGTCAGCCCGCCGGGCCCCGGCCCGACCTCCAGCACGGTCACGCCCGCGAGCGGGCCGGCCGCGCGGGCGATCCGCCCGGTGAGGTTGAGGTCGTACAGGAAGTTCTGGCCGAGCGCCTTCTTCGGCTCCAGCCCATGCCGCGCCACCACCTCGCGCAAGGGGGGCAGGCCGTCGGGGGCGGTCATGAGGAGCGTGAGTCCAGGTGTGCGCCGACACGGCTCAGGTGCCCGCGTCTCCCTCCCCCCTCTGCGGGGGAGGTTGGGCCTCGCGTTAGCGAGGGTCGGGAGAGGGGAGCGCGTTGTCCGGATACGGCGCTCCCTTCTCCCGACCCGCTTCGCGGGCCACCCTCCCCCGCACCCAAGTCGGGCCTGCCCGACTTGGGCACACAGGGGGCGGATCTCGGGCAAGCCCGAGATCCGTCGGGGGGAGGGAAGGGGCGTTCGGCGTTTCGAAAAACGATGCTCACAGCTCGTCCTCCGCATCGAAATGCGCGGCCGGGGCGGAGCGGGGGCGGCCGGCATAGGCGTTGAGCGGGATCACGTCGGCGGTGCGGCCTGCGCCGCCGGCCCGCGCTGCGGCGGTGCGGGCGAGGCGGTCGGCCAGACGGATCGCGGCGATCAGGCTGTCGGGACGGGCGAGGCCCTTGCCGGCGATGTCGAAGGCGGTGCCGTGGTCCGGCGAGGTGCGCACGAAGGGCAGCCCGAGGGTGACGTTGACGCCGTCGTCGAAGGCGATGGTCTTCACCGGGATCAGCGCCTGGTCGTGGGTCGGGCAGAGCGCCACGTCGTAGGTCTGCCGCGCCCGCGCGTGGAACAGGGTGTCGGCCGGCAGCGGCCCGCGGATGTCGATGCCCTCGGCACGCAACCGCGCCACCGCCGGTGCCAGCACGTCGCGGTCCTCGTGGCCGATCGTGCCGGATTCGCCCGCATGCGGGTTGAGGCCGGCCAGCACCAGACGCGGCGCTTCGAGCCCGAAGCGCACGGCGAGATCCCGGGCGACGATGCGGGCGGTCTCGACCACGAGATCCTGCGTCAGCAGCCCCGGCACGTCGCGCAACGGCACGTGGATCGTCACCGGCACGACCGCCAGCGTCTCGCTCCAGATCATCATCACCGGGCGCGGCGGGGTGCGGCCGGGCGCGACCGCGAGCGCCGCCAGGAACTCGGTGTGGCCGGGATGGGCGAAGCCCGCCCGCGTCAGCACGAACTTGGCGATCGGGTTGGTCACCACCGCGCTGGCCCGGCCCGCGCGGACGAATCCGACGGCGGCGGTGATCGACTCGATCGTCGCCCCGGCCGTGACCGAATCCGGGACGCCCGGCTCGGCTTCGGTCTCGCTGCCGCTCGGCAGCGCCACCACGGGGAGCGCGCGGGGAAACACCTCGGCCGCCGTCTCGGGGTCGATCTCGGCCACCGGCACGGGCAGGCCGAGCCGGTTGGCGGTCCGCTCGACGAAGGCCGGGTCGGCGACGAGGAAGAAGGCGGGGAGCGGATCGCGCGGCGTGCTGGCGAGCCAGGCCGCCAGCGCCAGTTCCGGTCCGATCCCGGCGGGGTCTCCGAGCGTCAGGGCGAGGGGGAGCATCGGGGTCGGCGGGGTTACGCGGCGGGGAGGCCTGCCTTAGCAGGCCGCCCGCGCCGCCGCGACCCGCTCCCGCGCTCAGTGCGCCGAGGCGATGCCGTCCGCGGTGGTGGCGGTGCCGACGTTCTGGCGCAGGTCGGCCTCGCCGAGGGTCTTGAGCTCGACGCGCAGCAGCACGGTCTGGTTGCGCTCGGCGACGCCGGTCACGGTGGCGATCGGCGAGACGATGTAGTTCAGCGACACCGTGGTGCACTCGTCCTGGTAGCCGGCGCCGACGCTCATGCCCGACAGGTAGAACCGGCCCGGGTTCTGGTAGGTCGGCAGGGTGCCGACCGGGTTGGCGATGTAGCTCGCCAGCGCCTCGGAATAGAGCGTCCGCGTGTCGAGGTAGTGCGTCAGGTCGACGAGCGCCGAGCCGGTGACGAACCAGTTCGGGGTGATGTTGTAGGTCGCCGTCGCGGTGATGCCCTCGCGGCGATGGCTGAAGCCGAGCAGCGGCTGCGCCTCGTAGTACGAGTAGAACGCCGACAGCGACAGCGGCAGGAACGGCGCGAAGCGCGCGGTGACGCCGGTCTCGAAGCGGTTCACCTTGAAGTCCGCGTGGTCGAAGCGGGCGCGGGTGATCAGGCTGATGTTCTGGTTCGGCGAGACCTGGAAGCGGCCCACGAAGTCGGAGGCGGTGCTCTCCAGGCCGGAATCGAGGCCGACATTGGCGATGTCGCCGCGGCGGAACGAGTTGACGCCGGCGAGCTGGATCGACTCGCCGAACATCGCGTTCGCGTACCAGCCCGAGGCGGTGACGACCGAGTACTGCGCGCCGAGGTTGGTGCGCACGCCGCCCTCGACCCGGTCGTAGCCGGAGAACTTGTCCCACTGGAACAGCGAGGTGTCGTCGAAGACGAGGCTCTGCGCGTCCTCGTTCGGCAGGTGGCCGATCCGGGTCTCGGAGGGGCGTGCGATGACCTGGGCGATCGGCTCCAGGGTGTGGACGCCGAGCGGCCCGAAATCGCTGACGAACGGATAGCGGTAGTCGATGCCGACCGCCGGCATCACCCGGCCGGAGAAGCCGTCGTCGACGGAGGCGATCTGCGGCACCAGGGCGTTCTGGTAGCCCGACAGGCTCGGGTTCACGAAGAACGCGTCGGTGCGCAGGTACGCAAACGGCGTGATCGCCTGGCCGAGGTCGTCGATGAAGGTCCGGCGCCAGGAGAGCTGGGCCGAGGCGCGGGTGTCCGTGCCGGCCAGGCCCCGCACCAGGCAGGTGTTGCGGTTGAAGGTCGTGCAGGTCTCGTAGAGCGGGTAGCTGATGCCGTTGACGCTCGGGCTGAACAGGTAGGTGCCGGTGCGCGGCAGGCCCTGGAAGTCCGTCGCCTCGCGGGTCAGGCTGGTGATGTTGGCTTGGAAGCGGACCTCGCCGCCGAGCTCGCTCGGGCCGTTGATGCGCTTGTCGTAGTCGATCACCGGCAGGACCAGCGGCTGCTCCTTCTGCCAATCGAAGCTCGACAGGCCCTTGAAGTAGTAGCCGCGCATCTCGAAGTACGAGCGATCGCCCTGGCCGGTGAGGTACGCGGTCGATACCGCCTCGCGGAAGTAGTCCGTCGTGATCGACTGGTTGCGGATGCGGTAGTTGTCGAGGAACCACTTGTCGGTCACGCCGACGAGGTCCCAGCCGGTGCGCCAGCGGTCGTTGATGTAGAACCGGCCCTTCGATTCGATCGAGCCGCGGAAGTCGCGGTCGCCCGCGCCGATCGGCCCCGGCAGGAAGGCCGAGGGCGTCGTCTGGAAGATGCCCGAGACTCGCAGGTTGTAGCTGCCGTTGTCGAGGCGCTGGCGGAACTCGCCCTGCCCGAGCACGCCCTGGCGGCTCAGGAAGGACGGCGACAGCGTCAGGTCGTAATCCGGCGCGAGGTTGAAGAAGTACGGCACCGTCAGGCCGGTGCCGAGCGCCGTCGTGTTGATGAAGCGCGGGGTCAGGAAGCCGCTCTGGCGCTTCACCGTCGGGTCGGCGGACTCGAAATACGGCAGGTAGGCGACCGGGATCCCGGCGATCTCGACGGTCGAGTCCTCGAAGTAGATCGTGTGGGTCTCGTTGTTGTGGATGATCTTGGCGGCGCGCACCTGCCACAGCGGCGGCTTCTCCGGGTGGTCGCGGCACGGCTCGCAGGCGGTGTAGGTGCCGGAATCGAAGCTGGTCTGCTCGCCTTCCAGCCGCTCGCCGCGCGGCGACGAGAAGCGCGTGCGGATGGTCTCGCCCTTGCGCTCCACGGTCTGCTGGATGCGCAGGCTGTCGATGAAGCCGCTCTTGAAGTCGTCGGTGAGCTCCATCTTCTCGCCGGTGACGACGGCGCCGTCCTGGTCGGTCAGGCGGACGTTGCCCTCGGCGAAGACGCGGCTCGAGGCCCGGTCGTAGCGGACGCGGTCGGCCTGCAGCGTGCGCGGGCCGTAATGCAGCTCGGCGTTGCCGCGCGCCGTGACGGTGTTCTTGTCGTTGTCGTAGATCAGCTCGTCGGCCTCGACGAGGAGCTTGTCGCCGGGCTTGCCGGCCACGGGCTTGCCGGCGACCGGCTTGCCGCCCGGCAGGCCCTGGGCGCCCGCGGGCACGGCACCGCCGACGGACGTGCCGGCGCAGAGCAGCGCCAGCAGCCCGAGGACCTTCGCGATGTCGGCGACCTTACGCAACGCCTGTCCCAACTCCGCTGACGCCCGCCGCCACGTTTCCGTCCACGTCCGTCTCCCGTGCCCGCTCCGGAGAGCGGGCGTCAGCCGTCTTCCTGGTACAGAAGCGTGAGCGTACCGAGAAGGCTTCCTACCACGGCCGGGAACCACGCCGCCACCGGCGCCGCGACGATCCCGGAGGCTCCGAGGCCTTCCATCACCTGGCGGGCGACGTACAGGGCGAACCCCGCGGCGACCCCTCCGAGCACCAGCTTTCCCACACCACCAAAGCGGAAGAACCGTAAGGAAACGGTTGCCGCCACCAGGACCATGGCCAGGAAGAGGATCGGCCGGGCCCACAGCACATCATACTGGAGACGGTAGCGGGTCGCATCCAACCCGGCCCGCTCGGTGCGTGCGATGGTGTCGGGTAGTTGCCAGAAAGGCACGGATTCCGGGGGGGTGAAGCGCTGGCGCACCTGGCTCGGATCGAGGGTCGAGGCGATGAGGTAGGTGCCGAAGGCCTCCGGCGGGCTGCCCGGCGTCAGCACCCGGGTGTCGGTCAGCTCCCAGTAGCCGTCGTGCAGGCTCGCCCGCGCGGCGACGATCTGCGAGACGAACAGGCCGGCATCGTCGAAGGTGAAGACCTGCACGCCGGCCAGCGTCGTCGTGCCCTCGATCGCGGTCTCGGCGCGGATGATCGCGCCGCCGTCGAGGCTCTTCTGGCGGATCCACAGGTCCTTGCCCGAGGACGCCTTGGTCGACTTGGCGAAGATCTTCGCCTCGATCTCGGTCGAGCGCTGCTTCATCATCGCCGAGACCGGGTTGTAGACCCCGACCGTGAAGGCGCCGAGCGCCAGGGCGACGAAGAAGCCCGGCTGCAGGAACTGCCAGGCCGAGATCCCGGCGGCGCGCGCCACCACCAGCTCGAGCTTGCGCGAGAGCTGGAGCATGGCCGCCATCGAGCCGAACAGCACGGCGAAGGGCAGCACGCCCTCGGCCACCGCGGGCGTGCGGTAGAGCGAGAGCTGGGCCATCAAACCTGTGGACGCGCCCTCCGCGTCGCCGGCGCGGCGCAGCAGCTCCACGAAATCGAGGGTGTAGACCAGCGCGAACACCGTGATGAACACGCCGAGCACGGTGCGCGCGAAGCGGGCCGCGAAGTAGCGCCCGAGGGTGAACCCGATCAGCATGCGGTTTCAGCCGGCGGCGAGGCGGGGCGCGCGGAACCGCCCCCGCACGGCGGCCGCGAGGCGGCCGTTGAGGGCGCGCACCGCCGGGCCCTGGAAGATGATCAGCGACGACAGCGCGATCGCCAGCAGCGGCACCGCGTAGATCGCCGCCACCGCCCCGGCGCTGCGGGTCGCCGCGCTGGTCGCGGTGAAGCCGGCGATGCGCAGGGCGATGACCGCGATGACCGCGCTCGCGACCGCGCCGGCCCGGCCCTGTCGGGTGGTGCGCGGGTCGCCGAGCGCCGCGAACGCGATGAAGACCAGGGCGAGCGGGTAGAGCCAGGCCGAGAGCCGGTCGTGCAGCTCGGCGCGGAAGCGGCCCTTCTGCAGCTGGAAGTATCCCTCCGTCTTGTCGGGGAAGAGCAGCTGCGCGGTCGAGCGCTCGCGCGGCTTGTACACCGTGTCGCCGTCGGGCGGCGCGAAGGCCGCGAGGTCGATCGTGTAGCGCTCGAAGGTCAGGATCGAGCTGTCCCGCGAATCCTTCTGCTGCTGGTGCACGCTGCCGTTCTGCAGGGCGAGGTAGCTGCCGCCGTCCACGTCGATCGCGTTGCCGCGCTCGGCGAGATAGACCTTAGTCTTGCCGGCCTCGCGCCGGTCCTGGATGAACAGGCCGAGCAGGGCGCCGCCGGGGCCGCGCTCGCGGAAGTGGAAGGTGATGCCGTTGTCGAGCTGGGTGAACTGCCCTTCCTTGACGACGTTGGCGATGAAGTCGCCGCGCACGCGGGTGATCACGTCGCGCAGCTCCTGGAAGCTCGCCGGCATCACCACGATGGTCACGAACCCGACCAGCGCGCTCACCGCGAAGGCCAGCGTGAGGAACGGCCGCAGGATCGCACGCGGCTTCATCCCGGCCGCCGACATCACGATCAGCTCGGAATCGCCGTTGAGGCGGTTGAGCGCGTAGACGACGGCGATGAACAGGGCCACCGGCGCGATCACAACGACGAGGGTCGGCAGCGACAGGCCGGTGATGAATAGGAAGACCAGCACGGTCTGGCCCTTGGCCGTGATCAGGTCGAGCTCGCGCAGCGCCTGCGTCACCCAGATCGTGCCGGTGAGGCCGACGAGGCAGGCGAGGAAGGCCCCGAGCGCGATGCGGAAGATGTAGCGCGCGATCTGCGTCATCGAACCCCTACTTCCGCCATGCCCGCCCGTCGCCGCGCCCGCCCGCACGGTCTGGGGCCCCGTCGCCGGATCGCCCGGCCGTCCTTTCCGATGGCGCGTGAACTGGGGCCTTTCGAGGGCGCCCGGGTCGCGTTGCGTTCTCCGCCTCACCGGCTACACAGGGCACCGATGGGCGTGCGGCTGTCGAGCACGCTCGTGACAGCGGAACAGGGCAGAAGGCAACGCCATGTCGGACGGCATCACCATCCATTTCGCCCCCCTCGGCCGGGGCGGATCCGGGGACCTCGTGGTGTTCGTCGGCGACGACCTCGTGCTCGGCGCGGGCGCGCGGGATGCGCTCGGCCAGGGCGGCATCGACCTGATCGCCCGCGCCGCCGGCAGCGAGAAGTTCAAGGCGCGGGCCTCGAGCGCGCTGGTGCTGCCGGCGCCGGCCGGCGTCGACGCCGATCGGCTGGTGGTGGTCGGCCTCGGCACCGACAAGGACCGCGCCAAGATCGACTGGCCGGTTCTCGGCGGCTTCACCGCGGGCAAGGTCTCGGGCCGCGAGGCGCGCGTGGTGCTCGACTGGCCGGGCGCCGCGATCGCGGCGGCGAACGCCGCCGACTTCGCCCTCGGCGCGCGCCTGCGCAGCTACGGCTTCGACCGCTACAAGACCAAGAAGAAGCCCGACGCCGAGGACACCAAGGCCGCGACCACGCTGACCTTGATGCTCGCCGGCCACGCCGAGGCCGAGGCCGCGGCGCAGGCGAGCACCGCCGTCGCCGAGGGCGTGACGCTGGCCCGCGACCTGATCAACGAGCCGCCGAACGTCCTGACGCCGGAAGAGTTCGCCCGTCGCGCCTCCGAGCTGACCAGGCTCGGCGTCGAGGTCGAGGTGCTGGAGCCGGCCCGGATGCGCGAGCTCGGCATGGGCGCGCTTCTGGCCGTGGCGCAGGGCTCGGTGCGCGAGCCGCGGGTCGTGGTGATGCGCTGGAACGGCGGCCCGGCCGGCGAGGCGCCGGTGGCCTTCATCGGCAAGGGGGTGGTGTTCGATTCCGGCGGCATCTCGATCAAGTCGGCCGGCGGCATGGAGGACATGAAGGGCGACATGGGCGGCGCGGCCGCCGTCGTCGGCACCCTGCACGCGCTCGCCGCCCGCAAGGCGCGGGTCAACGTGGTCGGCGCCATCGGCATCGTCGAGAACATGCCCGACGGCGCCTCCTACCGGCCGTCCGACATCGTCACCTCGATGTCGGGCCAGACCATCGAGGTGATCAACACCGACGCGGAAGGCCGCCTCGTCCTCGCCGACGTGATCTGGCACGTGCAGGGCGCCTACAAGCCGAAGTTCATGATCGACCTCGCCACGCTCACCGGCGCGATCATCGTGGCGCTGGGCCAGGACATCGCCGGCCTGTTCTCGAACGACGACGACCTGGCGGCGAAGATCCACGCCACCGGCGAGGCGGTCGGCGAGAAGGTCTGGCGGATGCCGCTCATCCCCGCCTACGACAAGGCGATCGACTCGAAGTTCGCCGACATGAAGAACACGGGCGGCCGCCACGGCGGCGCCGCGACGGCGGCGGCCTTCATCAAGCGCTACGTCAACGACGTGCCGTGGGCGCATCTCGACATCGCGGGCGTCGGCATGTCCTCGACCGCGAGCGAGATCAACAAGAGCTGGGGCGCCGGCTGGGGCGTGCGCCTGCTGGACCGGCTGGTGCGCGACCACTACGAGGCGAAGTAGCGGCCCGGCCGCGTCACGGCGGAGCGCCCGATGCGCAGGACAACCCTCGCGGCCGCACCCGTGGCGGCGGCGTTGCTCTGCCTCGGTCTCGTCGCCGCGGCCGGGATCAGCCAGCGTTCCGACCTGCCGGACTGGCTGGCGCCGCGCGCCTACGGGTTCTTCCTCGACAGCTATCCCCTGTTCGCCTTCGCCCTGGTCTACGGCGTCGCCCGCCTCGTCGCGACGGCCGCGGCGCCGGGGCCGGCCGGGTTGCCGCGCCGCGTCGCCTGGTGCGCCGTCGGGATCGCGGCGCTGCTGGCGGCCGGGTCGTACCCGACCTTCGGCGGCGTGATCCTGCGCGGCGCCTACGGCAGCGGCAGCATGGCGTTCCTGACCGGCCAGCCGCTCTGGCTCGCCTACGCCCTCGGGGCCGCGGTCGGGGCGATCGCCTTCGGCGCGATCCTCGGCCTATTCGGCTGGCTCGCCAGCGGGCGCCTCCGCCCGCGCGACGGCTGGCGCGCCCGCATCGGGCTGGCCTTCTGCAGCGTCCTTTCCCTGTGGTTCGCCGCCGCCCTGCTCGGGCTCGCGATGAGCGAGGGCGCGGGGCCGTGGCCGCACCGGGCGTTCACCGCGCGGGAGGCCGGCACCGCCGCGCTCCTGGTCCTGGCGGCCGCCCTGCCGCACGCCGTCGTCTCGGCCTTCCGCCTGCGCGCCCGCATCGCCGCACCATAACGGCCGCGCTGTCAGCCGCGGCGGACCCTCGGCGCCGGCGCTTGCTTGCCGCGGGCGGAGCGATCCCCCACAGTCCGGGCCAAGGGGAGCGAACGCACAAAGCCGATAAGCGTGGCCGCGAATGCCGCGCGCGATGGAGAAACGCCGTGATCCAGGACAGCCGGGCACCGCGCCCATGGCTCGCCGCCTACCCGCCGGGCATGCCGGCGGAGATCGACGCCGACAGCCTCGGCACCCTCGTCGACCTGTTCGAGACCAGCACGGCGCGCTTCGCCGACCGGCCGGCGCTGACGTGCTTCGGCTCCTCGATGACCTATGCCGCGCTCGGGAGCGCCAGTCGTGCCGTCGCCGCGTGGCTTGCCGCCCAGGGCCTCGCCAGGGGCGACCGCGTCGCGATCATGATGCCGAACGTGCCGGCCTATGCGGTGGCGATCTTCGGGGTGCTGGTCGCCGGCGGCACGGTGGTGAACATCAACCCGCTCTACACGCCGCGCGAGCTGTCGGCGCAGCTCAACGATTCCGGCGCCCGCATCCTGTTCGTGCTCGAGAACTTCGCCCACACCGTCGCCGAGGCGCTACCCGGGATCGCCCTCGACCACGTGGTGCTCGCCGGTCCGGGCGACGGCCTCGGGCTCAAGGGCCGGGTGATCGACCTCGCCTCCCGCCACCTGAAGAAGGCGGTGCCGCCCTTCGTCCTACCGGCGGGCAAGGCGGTGCGGCTCGACGCGGTGATGCGTCAGGGCAGGGGGCTGACGGCGCCGAAGGCCGCCGTGACGCAGGACGACCTCGCCTTCCTGCAATACACCGGCGGCACCACCGGCGTCGCCAAGGCGGCGATGCTGACCCACCGCAACATCATGGTGAACGTCGTCCAGAGCGAGGTCTGGTTCGAGGGCCTCGACGAGCCCGGCCGGGTGATGGTCACGGCGCTGCCGCTGTATCACATCTTCGCGCTGACCTGCTGCTTCTTCTTCTTCATGCGCACCGGCGGGAGCTGCCTCCTGATCCCGAACCCGCGCGACGGCGACGGCTTCGTGAGGACGCTGTCGAGGACCCGGTTCACCCACTTCTCCGGCGTCAACACACTCTTCAACCTGCTGAACAACCACCCGAAGATCGGCACGGTCGACTTCTCGCAGCTCGACTACGTGGTAGCCGGCGGCATGGCGGTGCAGAGCGCGGTCGCCGCGCGCTGGAAGGCGATCACCGGCAAGACCATCATCGAGGGCTACGGCCTGTCGGAGACCTCGCCGGTGGTCTGCGTCAACCCGTATCGCCTCGCGGCGTGGTCCGGCACGATCGGCTATCCGCTGCCCTCGACCGACGTGTCGATCCGCGGCTCGGACGGGATGCCGGTGCCCGCCGGCACCCCCGGCGAGATCTGCGTGCACGGGCCGCAGGTGATGAAGGGCTATTGGAAGCGCCCCGACGAGACCGCCGCGGCGACCACCGCGGACGGGTTCTTCCGCACGGGCGACATCGCCGTGATGGAGGCGGACGGGCAGGTGCGGATCGTCGACCGGATGAAGGACATGATCCTCGTCTCCGGCTTCAACGTCTACCCGAACGAGGTCGAGGACGTGCTGTCGGCCCATCCCGGCGTGCTCGAATGCGCCGTGGTCGGCGCGCCCCACGCCGAGACCGGCGAGATGGTGGTGGCCCACGTCGTCCTGCGCGACCCCGCGCTCACCGCCGAGGCGATCCGCGCGCATGCCCGGACCCAGCTCACCGGCTACAAGGTGCCCCGTAGGGTCGTGCTGCACCAGAGCCTGCCGAAGACCAACGTGGGCAAGGTCCTGCGCCGGATGCTCCGCGACGAAGCGCCGCCGGCCGGATCCGAAACGGAGGTAACCCCTCCGCCGTAGACGGCGAACAAGACGCGCGCAGCGGTCCACCGGCCCCTCGAGGGACGGTCGCGACACGTGGCGGGCAGGACAGTGCGGAGACGACGATGCTGATCAAGCGGTTGCGCGGCTGGGAGATTTCCGAGCACCTCGTTACCCCGGAATCCGTGTTCCTCGACCGGCGGGCGCTGCTTGGCGGCTCCGCCGGGCTCGCCGCGGCGGCGATGCTGGGCGGGCGGGCCTTCGCCGACACGGGGCCCTATCCGGCCAAGCGCAACGACGCCTACGCCCTCGACCGCCCGCTGACGCCGGAGGCCTTCAGCGGCGACTACAACAACTTCTACGAGTTCGGCACCTCAAAGACCGTGCTGCCGGCCGCCGACGCGCTCAAGACCAGCCCGTGGACGATCAAGATCGACGGCCTCGTCGAGAAGCCGTTCGAGCTCGGCGTCGAGGACCTGATCCGCAAGATCGGGCTGGAGGAGCGGCTCTACCGCCACCGTTGCGTCGAGGCGTGGTCGATGGCGGTGCCATGGACCGGTTTCCCGCTGTCCAAGCTCGTGGCGCTGGCGAAGCCCGCCTCGGGGGCGAAGTACGTCCAGCTGACGACCTTCCTCGACCGCAAGATGGCGCCGGGCCAGCGCACCTTCTACCCGTGGCCCTACGTCGAGGGGCTGACGATGGCGGAGGCCGGCAACGACCTCGCCTTCGTCGCCACCGGCATCTACGGCAAGGCGCTGCCGAACCAGTTCGGCGCGCCGATCCGCCTCGCGCTGCCGTGGAAGTACGGGTTCAAGTCGATCAAGTCGATCGTGAAGGTCTCGTTCGTGGCCGAGCGGCCGAAGACCTTCTGGGAGGCGCTCGGCCCGTCCGAATACGGCTTCTGGGCCAACGTCAACCCGGCGGTGCCGCACCCGCGCTGGAGCCAGGCGAGCGAGCGCGTGCTCGGCACCGACACCCGCGTCCCGACGCTGATCTACAACGGCTACGGCGAGCAGGTGGCGGGGCTGTACAAGGACCTGCAGGGCGAGCGGCTGTTCGTGTGAGGCGAAACCCCGTCCGGGGAAGCCGCTGAAGTCTCGACAGGGCTCTTCCCTCCCCCCTCTGCGGGGGAGGGTGGCCCGCGAA
>NZ_JAKSXU010000146.1:0-5881 GCF_022829325.1 Methylobacterium sp. J-092
GCTTCGGCTGGATCGCCCGCTGCCGCAGGTTGGCTCGCGACCACGAGGCTACCCCGTCCTCTGCGCTCGCCTTCTTCGTCCTCGCCGCAGCCATGATCCTCGTCAGACGGATCGCCCGAGCTTTATGAAACAGGGTCTTACGTGTCGAACAACAACGTGCCGGTGTCGGAGTTGCACAATGTGATCGCCAGCGTGCATGCGGCTTTGTCCGGTCTCAGCAATGGGGCGGCTGCTGAACCTGCCGGCCCCGAGAAGCCGACCGCGGCACAGATCCGTAAGTCGATCACGCCGGACGCGCTGATCTCCTTCCTCGACGGCAAGCCCTACAAGACGCTGAAGCGTCACCTGACCGTGGCCGGCCTGACGTTGGAGCAGTACCGTGCACGCTACGGTCTGCCGTCGGACTACCCGTCGACCGCTGCAAGCTATTCCGCTCAGCGGTCCGAGCTGGCGCGCTCGCTTGGCCTTGGCCAGCAGAGGCGTAAAGCAGCTCCCAAGGCTGCCGCGGCCGACGAGACAGTCTCCGAGGCGCCCAAGACCCGTGGTCGGAAGCCCAAGGCCGCAGGGGCGTCCGGGGCGGCTCCGAAGGCACGCGGGCATAAGAAGGTCGCCGGGACGGCCTGAGGCCGCTCAGCGCCCCGTTCCGGCACACCGCGGCATCCGTCGCGGTGATGTGCTTCTAACCGAGTCCTGCCATCCTACACCCGGGCCACGTTGCGTATCGGCCTCGCTGGTGAGATCCGGGGTTCCCCCGTCCCGTGAACCGATCGGGGCGGGGCTGAACCGTCTGCTCCCGTGTGAAGGCTCGAAGTCTTCAACAGCATTGTCTTGCAAGGCAGCCCTCCCGTGCGCGCAGGCAACTGAGCGAAGCGTTGCACGTTGGGAATGGCGCTGTGTGGCGCTTGAGGCATCCCATGCTGTTGATCGCGTCCCTTGTCGCCGGCACCTTCGTGCTCGCGAGTTCCTTCTCCCTGATCGCCGTCCTGACGGACTGAAGACACACTTGCGCCGCTCGGGATCAGGCGGCCGGGCAGAGTCGGCTCACACCTCAACTGCCCTGCAAGCTTTCCGCAAAATCGTCCGGCACCTCGCCGAACTGGCCAAGGATCGTCGCGCTCTCCAACTCCCCGGTCTCATCGTCGGCGACGATCTTCAGTGCCGCGATGCCGGACATCGCCTCGGCCTTCTTTACCGCGCCGTTCTCTGTCGGCGCCACCTCGCGGTCGCCGGGCACCAGGCGCTTCCGCTCGATGATGAAGGTCTGCATCACGAACGTCGTCTTCGCGCCGATGGTGCGTCCCCTCAGCCTTGTCTCGGCGGTCGATTGTCGAGCACGTCCGTGAACGGCTTCGAGAGAACGTGCCGGCCCGCCGCATCGTAGATCTCGACCGTCCAGGCCGACCAATCCCGCGGCGCGCCGCCGAGCATCAAGTCCAGCGCGACCCGCGCCGCATGCGCGCGCATCAGCGCCCAGGTCGGCAGTCGCTTGCCCTGGAGATCGGCGATGAGGTCGTGCCCGTCCGTGCAGTGGAAGCGGTAAAGCGGTGTCGGCATTGGCCTTCTACCCCGCCCTCCACAGCATCCCACCGCTTCGCGCCCGGCTGTGATCGCCATGGTTGAACCGTCGATCCGCTTACTGTCTGTTCCTTGTATGTTCTTGGACAACTCGGAGCTCCGATGCGCCCCCAACCCTACGAACCGCCTTTGGAGATCCGTTCAACCGAGGCCGAGGCGATCGCATGGGCCTACCGGCTGGTCGCATGCGGCGACGGCTGGGCCGCGCTGGTCCGGGCGATCGAGGACGCGCTGTCCGACCTTGCGGAGGCCGAGCGCCGGACCGAGCAACGCGACCGGCTGATCTCGTACGGCTACGTCCGAGCTGGCGTGGCCGCGGCGCCGGCGAGCGACGCCGCGTGAGCCCCTACGCGGTCGATGAACTGATCCTCGGCAGCACGGATGCCGTCCGGGTGCCGGTCATCGGTCAAGCACTCTGCGCCGGCTTCCCGTCGCCCGCCGACGACTTCCTCGAAGGCGCGCTCGAGCTGCCGCGCTGGCTCGTGCCGAACCCGCCGGCGACCTTCCTGATGCAGATCCGCGGCGAGAGCATGCGCGGCGCCGGCATCCACGACCGAGACCTCGCCTGCATCGACCGCAGCCTCCGGGCGGAGGACGGCTCCGTCGTCGTCGCGGTGGTCGACGGGCAGCTCTCGTGCAAGCGCTACCGGATGGCCGGCAACCGGGCGCGTCTCGACTTCGACAACCCCGAGATGCCGGCGTTCGCCGTCGACGAGTTCGGCGAGGTCGAGATCTGGGGCGTGTTGCGCTTCTCGATCCGCTGGCACCTCGCCCGCGGGCGACTGTCGTGAGTGGTCCGGCGCCGCGGCTGCGTGACCGCATCGGCGGCGGCCGCGCCATCGCGCTCATCGACGGCAACAGCTTCTACTGCTCGTGCGAGCGCGTGTTCGACCCGAAGCTCGCTGGCGTTCCGGTGATCGTGCTGTCCAACAACGATGGATGCGCCATCGCACGGACCGCCGAGGCCAAGGCGCTCGGCATCGGCATGGGCGAGCCCTGGTTCAAGATCCGGGAAATGTGCCGGGTGAAGGGCGTGCGGGTGTTCTCGTCGAACTACACCCTCTACGGCGACATGAGCGCCCGGGCGAACGCGATCTACCGCGACTTCTCCCCCATGGTGGAGATCTACTCGATCGACGAGAGCTTCCTCGACCTCTCGGACGTGCGGGCCGATCGCCGTGTCGCGCTGGCCCGGGACCTGCGCGCCACGGTGCGCGCCTGGACCGGCATCCCGACCTGCGTCGGCATCGGCCCGACGAAGACGCTGGCCAAGCTCGCCAACCACATCGCCAAGCGCATCGCGCCGCTCGACGGCGTCTGCGACCTCACCGATCCGGCCGAGTACGACCACTGGCTCTGCCGCATCCCGGCCGGCGAGGTCTGGGGCATCGGCCGCGCCTCGCTCGCCAAGCTCGAAGCCATGGGCGTCGACAGCGTAGCCGATCTCGCCGACCTCGACCCCCGCCCGGTGCGCAAGGCGCTGACGGTGGTGGGCGAGCGCATCATCCACGAGCTGCGCGGCCTGTCCTGCCTGCCGCTCGGCGCGCTGCCGGCCCAGCGCAAGGGCTGCGCGGTGACCCGCTCGTTCTCGACCCGGATCGAGGATCGCGCCACGCTGGAGCAGGCGGTCTCGGCGCACGCCACGCGGCTCGGCGAGAAGCTCCGGCGCGAAGGGCTCGGCACGAACCACGTCTCGGTGTTCTACCATACGAGCGAGCACGACCGGGGCGCACCGATGCGCTCGGTCTCGACCACGGTGACGTTGCCGGAGGCCACGAACGACACGCTGGCGCTCATCAAAGCCGCCCGCCTCGGCGTGGCGAGGACTTGGCGCGAGCCCGGCGACCGGCCGTGGCGGTTCAGCAAGGCCGGGATCGTGACCACCGACCTGATGCTGCTCGACGCCAGCCCGCGTGCGCTGATCGGGCAGCTCGACCGCGCGCGCTCCGGGCCGCTGATGGCGGCGATCGACGCCTGCAACGCCCGCTTCGGCCGCGGCAGCGTCGTTCCGGCCCGCGCCGGCCTCGTCGGGAAGCGGACCTGGAGCACGAAGTTCGAGATGCGCACGCCGCGCTACACGACGCAGGTTGGCGAGCTGCCGATCGCGGTGGCCGGCTGATGGAGCGCCTGTGTGACTTGCGCGGGCGCCGGCTCGTCGTCGAGTGCCCGCCGTGCAAGCGGCGCGGCACTTACGACTTGGCTCGCCTCCGGCAGCGATTCGGCGAGCACGCCGACCTCTACGACGTGTATCTCCGTCTGACCCAGACGTGCGGTCATCAGCAGGCGGCAGGCACCCGGCAGCCGAACCAGTATGGCCGGACGTGTCGCGCTGCGATCGGCGTCGAGGGCGGGGACGGGCGCACGGGCTTGCCGTCGCGCACCTGAGCAACGCCCTATGCCGGGATGCGCAACCTCGACCGCCTCGCGGTTGGCAGCTACGATCTCGTCCTCGACGGCGTGATCGTCGGCAGTGTGGTCCGGGAGGTCTCGGCCGATGGCGGTCATCGTGCCTGGCACGTGGAGCTGCTCGACGACCCGCCGCCTGATTGCCGCCCGAGCCCATTTCGTGAGATCGAGCACACCTCTCCTACGCTTGATGCCGCGACGGCATAGCTCGGCGGCGCGGTAGTCTTAGGTTCTCTTGAGGCAGCGTAGCGCACGAAGGGGAGGATCGGGCTGAGCCTCGGCATCGTCCTCTCGGTGGTCTTGCGCAGCGCCAGGGTGCAGCGCGATCCAACTTCCAAAGGATGAGACCCCTTTGCCTCGTTCTTCCTCGGCTAGGCCCCGCTGGGCCCGGCCGAGGCGGGATCATCACGTCGCAGCCACAGCGTTGCTAGGCAAGGTCAACGACGATATCGCCCAGTTCGTCCTTGAGGCAGGCGTGGACGCGACGCAGCCATAGCTGGGCTTCAGCTTCGCCGGCTCTGGCCTCCTCGGCTTGCTTCTCCGCGAGCTTGGCTCGGGCTTCCGACAGACGGGCGAGTTCGTCGGCCTTGTCGGCTCGCAGTGTCGCAGCCTTGGCTGCCGCCTCCGCAGCTTGCGCACGCCGCTCGGCATCCTCGGTCTGCTTCACGCTCCGCCGGATGATCGACTGGGAGCGAAGCGAGACTTCCTGAGCAAAATCGCGTGCCCGGCGTACACGCGCTCCGACATCTCGGATTAGGTCGAGCGCGGCGGGCCAATCGACGACTGTCGGCTCGGCAAACGTCTCCTGCGAACCCGGCATGCTGGGCTCGGCGAAAAGGGGCACGACCTTCTTGCCCGACGTCACGTCGGCAGCCCATTTCGTGCTGCTGCGCGCAGCATCGCTAGGTTCGGCCTCGTCTCCGTCCTCGCGCGCATCGACGGTCCGGCGCTGAGCGTTGATCGACATCAGGCGGTCCGCTTCGCAGACGCTTCGACACTGAACTCGTTCGCGATCGTGTCGTAGACCCGCGACAGCCACTCTTCCGCAATGCGCGCGCGCTCCTCCGCCGCCTTCACACGCTCGTCGGCGGCATTGAGCAACACGTCGGCGCGGCTCTGGATGTCGGCGGTTCGCGCTTCGGCGGCGCGAACCCGTTCAGCGGCCAGCTTGAGATCCTCGCGGGCGCGTTCCAGCAGCTCCTGGACCCGCTGCTCTTGTTCCTGCGCCTGGGCCTCGACCTCGCGCGCATGGGTCGCCGCATGCCGAACGCGGTCGATCAGCAGCGACCAGTCCTGCGGCGACGACCGGCGCGTCGGCGGCTGGCCGCCGCCGATGTCATCGAGGGGGCCGACCAGCCGCAACACCTTCGAGAGCTGAGCGTCGGACCCCGGTTCGCCGACCGGGACGTCCAGCGGCGAGAGGCTTTCCCATGAGAACTTCTTCGCCGGGTCCATTGGACTATCTCACTATTTGCTTAGGCTCGGACCACGCCAGCCTGCTCAGTTAACAGATCGTTCGCAATGGTTAACAGAAGCTTAACGCAGTGGCTATCGCTGATGTCGCGGGCGTTCGCGTCGTCGGCGTTGTCAACTTAGTCGAAGGCGACCGCCATCCACTGCAGCAAAGCGTTCTCGACGGCTCGCTCCAGCCGGCCTGCGTGAAGTCGCTATGCTTAGGATGGCTTGGTACTGAGCGCCCCTTGAAGGCATTCACAGAACCGAAACATAGAGGCAGAAGCCTTCGCCTTGCTGTGTCGGGCCACGGCTACGAGGGGCAGGGGCCGGAGCACTCCTCCGCCCGCTTGGAGCGCTACCTCCAGAGCTGCGCCGAGGACAACATGCAGGTCGCCAACTGCTCGACGCCGGCGAACTACTTCCACATCCTGCGCCGGCAGCTGAA
>NZ_JAKSXU010000147.1:0-895 GCF_022829325.1 Methylobacterium sp. J-092
GCTTCGGCTGGATCGCCCGCTGCCGCAGGTTGGCTCGCGACCACGAGGCTACCCCGTCCTCTGCGCTCGCCTTCTTCGTCCTCGCCGCAGCCATGATCCTCGTCAGACGGATCGCCCGAGCTTTATGAAACAGGGTCTTACAAGGCCACCACCGCCGATGCGGTCGAGCGCGCCGTCGATCCGGGTGAGTCGGAAGCGATGTATCGGCTGCGCGTAAAGGGGCGCCTCGCCGGTGCGACTGCGGAGGTCGTCCGATCCGCTGCTTGCGTCTACACCGTGACGCCCGACCGCGGCTTCATCATCGACCGCCACCCGGAGATGGACCGGGTGCTCGTGGTCTCCGCTTGCTCCGGCCACGGGTTCAAGCATTCGGCCGGCATCGGTGAGGCCGTGGCCGAGGAAATGACCGGCGGCGGTAGCCGGATTGATCTCGCGCCCTTCGCGCTCGCGCGATTCCAATGATAGGCCTGACGATGGCTCGTCGATTGCTTGACGCGAAACCACACCGCCTGACCAGGACCGATCCGATGCAACAGACGATCCGCGCCCTCATGACTGCCGGCGCGCTGGCCGCCACCTCGGTCTTCGTGTCCCTCGGCGGTGCCGCCGCCGCCGATGGGATCGAAGCGATCAAGCAGCGCGGGACGTGATCGGCCCCCGCGAGGTGGTCCAAGGGTGAAGTTAGTGCACGGTGGGCCGCTCCGCCACGAGTAGCTTGGCCGGCGGAGCTGGTCGGGCGAGCGCAGCCGGCCAAGCGGAGAAGGCTGGCACGAACACCTCCGGTGCCGGCGGCTGGTATTTCAGCGATGCATGCGGGCGCACGCCGTTGTAGTGACGGCGCCAGCTTTCGATCACGACCTGCGCTTCCCTGAGTGTGTAGAAGATCTCGCCGTTG
>NZ_JAKSXU010000152.1:0-5111 GCF_022829325.1 Methylobacterium sp. J-092
GGGCCGTCGCTTTTTCCAACTCGTCGATCACCCCATCGAAATCGACGATGCCGAAGTGGTACCACGCATTGGCCCCGAGCTTCGTGCCGAGCTTGAGCACGCGTTCGTTGTCGCGTCGGTACGCGGCAAGCTGGCGCTCCAGGGGATGGGATCGCACAAGGTGGTTCTGCGCCTCGGTGTAGGCGTTCACCTTGGCTTGCTCCTGCGCCTCTGGGCTTGGCGGGGGCGGCGCAGCCCGGACGGGCGCTTGGGCTGGTGCTCGTCCGGCCGTTGCCGTCGGTGGGGTCTGCAGCAGCGCCTGGGAGGCTGGTGGCAACACGGGGAAATCACACTTGAAGGCGTCGACCATGCTCTTTCGCACAGCCTCGTGCGCCTGGGCGCACTGGTAAGCGACGATCGGACGAGCGGCCTCGTTGCGAGCAACCGCCTCGCGGAAACTATCGCGCATGGTGTTGATGCCTTGCCGGATGTTCGGGCGAACGGTTTCCGGCACGCCAGGGCTAGCTGCGCACTGCGCGTAGGCAGCCAGGAACGCTTCGCAGCTCTCGACGTCGACCGGTGTAACCGGGCTCACGGCCATGGTTGGCGTGGCCAGCGCGACGGCGAGCCAAGCGACGGCAAGGCCATAGCGCAGCCCGGGCACCCCACCGACGATCGTCATACTTCAATCCTTAGCTACGGTACGGTTCGCAGATCACAGCGTTCAGAGATTGCGTAGAGCAAGCAGAGGCACGAAGGCCGCGAGCGCTACGGGTAAGGACCAGTACTGTATCGGCACCCAAAACAGCGCATGACGTCGGCGCAACAGGACGCGTTGGTTCGTGGCTGGGTCGACGAGTTCGCGTGGCGGCGCGCCATTGAGGCGCCGGCCAACAAGCCAATTTGCGGCCGCCGCGGCGAAAAGGCCGAGGCTGACGGCAAGAAACATTAGATCCGGATGGCCGACAGCGCGTAACGCGAAACCACCCAGCGCCCCGACGACAACGGCGGTACCTATAATCACGGGCACGGCCAAGATCCCCCAGCCTGACCAGATGAACAGCATAGCACCACCTCAGTCTCGATCAGGGTTGTAACCGAACGCGCGGACGAGGCTGTCGCGTGATACGACGGATCCGTGTCGCCACGTACGGGTGACTCGTGTTCCTACTGGAACTGTAATTGGGGCGACGCTGTGTTCACGGCGGCGTGATGTTTCAGGATCGAGCGGCCGCGTTCGGTGGTGACGGCTCGGCGTTAGTGAGAGACCCGCGGTGCTTCCAGCACACCCGTCCTCAGGCACATCTACTCTGCAGCAGCTGAGGTCCAGTTCGACTCGACCGACATACGAGGCAGGATCCTAGCGCGGTGAGATTGCGTAAGGCCTTGCCCTCCCGCAAGCTTGGGGGGGCGATATGCACTCACAATCGACCCGGCTCAAAGCCAGCCGGTCTGGTCACTTAGGCGAGTGGCTGGCGCACGCGCATCGAGCGTTACGGAAACGGGCGTTTGCGTGATAGACGGTCCCATACTGACGCTTATGCGAAAAGTCCTGGATTTACCGGAATTGGCATTTGGATGATGATGATATCCGCGCAGCCTCAAAAGGGGGTGACAATCGCGATTTATTGGCGATAAATTAAAAACACATCGGGCAGAAAAAAGACAGGCAATGACAAAAACTGAAAATACCCCACCGCCTGCGGCCCCTGATTGTTTTGTTATTATGCCAATTGCCGATCGTGAAGGTTACCCCGTCGGACATTTTGGGATGGTATACGAGCAGATTATTGCACCAGCTATAGTAGATGCTGGATACACACCAAGACTTGCAAGCAATTCTAAAAGCGCAGTTATAATTCCACTTGAAATAATTTCTCAGCTGCTTAATGCGCCAATAGCGATATGCGATATTAGTGACCTAAATCCAAACGTCATGTTTGAACTTGGATTCAGGCAGGCTTTTGACATGCCAGTTGTCATAATGAAGGACGAAAGAACTAAGGATCCATTCGATATAAATTCAATTAGATATTTAGAGTATTATAGCGATAGACGATATGAGACGGTAGTGAAAGCTCGCAAAGAGCTGACTGAAATGATCAAGGACACATTAAGCGGATCAAGTCATAGCGTTAATTCGCTTGTTAGATTGTTGGGAGTTACCGCAGCCGCACAAACGAAAAGCGATCAAGATCCCACTGCTGCACGCTTGGAACTAGTAGAAAGAAGTCTATCTAATCTTAGTAATTCAATAGAGAACTTAACTCGAAAAGCCTCTCCTTCAGGGCCGCCTGTGATCTTACATAATGTTGGTGGCCCAAACAGTGGCTTACGCGGTCCTATAGGCCAACTAGATCCAAATCTTATTGTAAGAGCTCAAGATTTGATGGTTGGTAGTTTAAGAATCGATGGTGGGGATATTTCCACAGTCCCAAGGGCATCAGGGCAACCTGCCAAAAAATCTGATAAATAACATTTATTTTACAATGAAATTCTTTTGACTTTTTATTATAATTGATTGTCAGGAAAGCGACCGGTTTCCCGACGATCTAGCGAGGTGAGTTGCGAGCTGCCTCAAACGGCCTGTTTCCGTCGGACAACCGTGTCAGCTTTTCTACTGCCGGACAAACGCCAGTTTGGCACGATCCCGACATGCGCGTCGGTTGCGACCGTATCTCCACCCTCAACTTGGTATTTTAAAGCGTTTATCGGCGGATCATTTCGACGACGACACCGGCGGCCTCGGCGATCGCCGACCAACGCCGCTCCGCGGTAAGCGCCGGCCGATCTTCACGTTTGGCGAGAGCCAAGCAGTAGCGATCCCCGAGCGATAGCCCCCCCTCGACGGTGAGGGGGCGTAGCATGCCGGCCTCGTACGACAGCGCGGCATCGACGGGAGCCCACCGGATCGGCAGGGGACGCAGCAGCGCTTCGATATCGGAGCGCGCTACCCCAAGCTTGGCGTAGTGGCTCACCACCTCGGCCAGATTGACGGTCGACATGACCGACCCGTCGAGGCCGGCTTTCACCCGGTCCGCCCCCGGTTCCGCCAGCAGCAGGGCGAGCAGCGCAGACGCGTCGAGGACGACGCCCGTCATTCGGCTTCGACCTCACGAGCGCGATCCGCGAGGAAGTCCGCCACGGACGCGCCTGCCGTGTCACCGACCAGCCTGCGGCTTAGGGCCTGCGCCCGGGCGACGACCTGATCGAGGGTCCGGAGCACGATGGCGTCGCCGGTGTCCTCGACAATGACTTCACCGCCATGAGCAAGGCCATGGCGCTTCCGCAAATCGGCCGGCAGGCTGACGCGCCCATCGGGCATCACCCTCGCTTTCATGGGACGTCTCCACCGTGTGCCATAGGCGCTAGCTTACGCCACAAGCCTCAATCCACGCCAGAAAGAACTTTGAACGTCAGCTCCGCCAGGAGCTGGCTCACTTCGGCTGCGTGGCGCTTTTGCATATGTGTCCGCAAGGGGATCGGTGAACGGACATGGTACCGAAACGCCCGTGTCAGCTCGATCCGCCTGCACGCGCTTCGTCTCAATAGCTTGGTACGATTAGAATTGCAGTGGGGGGGCCGTTTGCGTTACAGTCTAGCTCATGACACATGTGCTGATCGGCTACGCCCGCTGCTCGACCGACAAGCAGGACCTCGCGGCCCAGCACCAAGCGCTGGTCCAGCTTGGGGTGGCAACAGATCGCATCTACACGGACAAGGGCTTCACCGGGACGAACCGGGCGCGTCCGGGCCTCGACCAGGCGCTGGCGGCAGTCCGGAGCGGCGACACCCTGGTCGTGCCCAAGCTCGACCGGCTCGCCCGATCGGTGCCGGACGCGCGCGCGATCGGCGACGCGCTCGCGGCCCGGGGTGTGAAGCTCCAGCTCGGCGCCAGCGTGCATGACCCGACCGACCCCATGGGCAAGCTGTTCTTCAACATCCTGGCGACATTCGCCGAGTTCGAGGCGGACTTGATCCGGCTGCGTACGCGCGAGGGCATGGCGGTGGCTCGCGCCAGGGGAAAGCTGCGCGGCAAAAAGCCTAAGCTCTCGGATCGGCAGCAGAAGGAGCTGCGCCGGATGTACGACACGGGCGACTACGCAATCAGTGACTTGGCTGAGCTGTTCTCGATCTCCCGGCCGACCGTCTACCGCACCCTGGAGCGCCAGCCCGCTGCCCTTGCTATCGTGACAGCCTGAGCGGTCATCGCACGGCGCTCGGCACCGGGCTCACACCTCACTGGTGCCCAGGATTCAGGGTGACAAAGACCGCTGATAATCAGTGTCAAATAGCGATCAAAGTCACATATCTATCATGCATGCACGACAATTCTATTAGAATTTTCGATGTGCCGCCTTAGCATTTGCGGATTTATTTCCTCACTTGCATAAAAAATTAAAATTCTAAGTAATAATAGTACATTGCTTGTTATCGCAGGCCTCAGATTATTATCGTGCGCTGCGGTCTGCAGGTGTGTATTAAGTTCGGATAGGACTGAAATTTTCTCGTGAGGATGCGTGGGAAGTTCAGTGAATTCAACCAACCTCGCTAGTTCGATGATCGCACCAGTTGCCTCCGGAGCTTCTAAGCGGCTCACATTACCGCTTATCGACTGTACATCTGTACATAGATTAATGATTTGCGACACAACTGAATGAGAGTAGTTTGGATCCCGCCTACGGGCATTTTCAATATTGCGACATGTTTCGACTTTCAGATCTGCGATGGATCTCGGTGGCATTTCTCAGCTCGCTTTCTAAAAATCCTGTCCAACTCCATGTTCTGGTTTAATTCGACAGTTTTGACGTTTTATAAATAAATATCAATAAAATTTCGTAACCGCTTCTGCTCAAAGAGAATTTTTGCATGTATCGCACTGGTTTACTTCCTCGCTCAATTTTTGCCTTCTTAATCTTTTTGGCAATGCTTGTGTTTGGTTATCCAGCGGCTTTCATCGCGACCCATGGCGTCGATCCAGCTGGGTGGCCGTCAGACCCTGTTTCATAAAGCTCGGGCGATCCGTCTGACGAGGATCATGGCTGCGGCGAGGACGAAGAAGGCGAGCGCAGAGGACGGGGTAGCCTCGTGGTCGCGAGCCAACCTGCGGCAGCGGGCGATCCAGCCGAAGC
>NZ_JAKSXU010000156.1:0-693 GCF_022829325.1 Methylobacterium sp. J-092
TCCTCGTCAGACGGATCGCCCGAGCTTTATGAAACAGGGTCTCAGCGCGTGGCGTTTGCGCCCGACGACCCGCCGGGCCGGATCGTAACCGCGTTCGCCGGCCACCCCCACGCCACCCGAGCGGGCAGCTTGCGCAGCGACGACACAGCCGGTCGGGCAGGCCTCACGTCAGACGCCCTTACGGTCAGCCATCGTGAGGGCATGAGCGAGGCGCTCGAACGCGCCTGTCTGCGAGAGACGCAAGAACCAGCGATGCATCGTGCTCCACGGCGGGAAGTCCAGCGGCAGATGCCGCCACGCGCATCCTGTCCGCAGGACGTACAGGATGCCGTGGAGCACGGTGCATCGCTGGTTCTTGCGTCTCTCGCAGACAGGCGTGTTCGAGCGCCTCGCTCATGCCCTCACGATGGCTGACCGTGAGCGCGTCGGACGTGAGGCCTGCCCGACCGGCTGTGTCGTCGATGCGCAAGCTGCCCGCTCGGGTGGCGTGGGGGTGGCCGGCGAACGCGGTTACGATCCGGCCCGGCGGGTCGTCGGGCGCAAACGCCACGCGCTGAGACCCTGTTTCATAAAGCTCGGGCGATCCGTCTGACGAGGATCATGGCTGCGGCGAGGACGAAGAAGGCGAGCGCAGAGGACGGGGTAGCCTCGTGGTCGCGAGCCAACCTGCGGCAGCGGGCGATCCAGCCGAAG
>NZ_JAKSXU010000159.1:0-1448 GCF_022829325.1 Methylobacterium sp. J-092
CAAAGATCCTCAGGCGCCAGCGGAACAGCAGTCCTCTGGCCCTTCCAGAATGGACCTTGTCGAGCCCGCCAAGTGAGTTCCGGCAAGAATATACGATTACCGGGGGCATTAACGTAACGCCCTCGCCAATCAGCGGCTGACACTCGATCCCCCATACTCCCCCGTTACTCCTAGTCAGCGGCTGATAAGTCGGGTCGGCGCAGGTGCCAGATCCCCACGGCTTGACTCTTGCCCTGTCAGCCCGTGTGCGCACGACGTCGGGTCGTGAAGGCCCGAGGGCGGCTTGTCGGCTGGAATGTTGTAGGCGGCCCTGTATGAAGGGGCATACAGGACCGCCACAGCGGATCGGGCAGATCTGCTGGCCGCTGATGCAGCGCCACCGCAGTGCACCAGACAAGTTGCTGAAGGATGAGCGATACGTCGTCGGCTCTACGGTCGCCGCCTACCCCGTTCTTCGTCGGCCACAGCCTCCACCGCCGCAATCACGTTCTCAAGCTCTGCGATCCGCTTCAGCGTACTGTCGGCTGGCATTGTGTTGTACTGAGCGGCTTCCATGATGAGATCGCGCTGGCGGGTCTTGAGGCGGTCCAGGAGGGCTTCGAGCTTGTCCATGGCGCGCTGTAGCGAGGCGTACCTAGCCCGACAAGGTCGATCCAAGTACCACTCCAACAAGCGACGGGCGACCCCGCCGACAGAGCCCATCGTGTATCCGAGGCATCGGTAGGGCGGGCTGAGGCATGTGGTTAGCCTCAGTCTGCGTTCGGCATGCCGGACGCGGTTTCGTCTTACTTAATCCCGATCGGTCACACGCAGGTCTACGTTGAGGCAATTTTGGCAGTACCGCTGCCAGCGCAGAAGTAGGTAATGGCATGAGCGCGCGTACAAAAGCACACAACCTGACCCGCGAGGAGGGCGCCGGCTACAGCAAGGCGCTCCAGGATCTGCGCACTTGGTACGAGGGGCGCAACGACTTCGCCAAGCAGCGGATCGAGGAGTTGAAGACGGGCTTCGGTCCCACGGATCAAGCCTCAATAACTGCCGTCGCCATGCTGGAGTCCGCAATGGAGGATCGCCAGCAGGCGGTCGCTGAAATCGATCGTCTCTACGCCCAGCAGCGTAGCGCTACATTTGGGAGATGAGCGTCGTGCCCAGCGACACAATGAGCAGCCAGATCAAGACTGCCTTGATGAAGCCCGAGGGGGCAAGCAAGGCCACCACAGCGGATCGGGCAACCTGCTGGCTGCTGATGCGGCACCGTCCACGGTGGGTCAGACAGGTTGCTGAAGGATGAGCGATGGGAAGCCCTCACTTAGACCCTGTTTCATAAAGCTCGGGCGATCCGTCTGACGAGGATCATGGCTGCGGCGAGGACGAAGAAGGCGAGCGCAGAGGACGGGGTAGCCTCGTGGTCGCGAGCCAACCTGCGGCAGCGGGCGATCCAGCCGAAG
>NZ_JAKSXU010000169.1:0-28440 GCF_022829325.1 Methylobacterium sp. J-092
GCATCCAGGGCATTCTCCACGACCGCTCCGCGCGCCTCGCCGCCGACCTCGACCAGGCGCAGGCGATGAAGACGGAAGCCGACGCCGCCGGCGAGGCCTACGCCAAGTCGCTGCGCGACGCGCAGGGCAAGGCCCGCGAGAGCGCGCAGGGCACCCGCACCGAGCTCGCCGCCGCCGCCGAGGCGTGGTAGGATAGGCCATGACCACGGCAGGCAAGTTCGAGCCTGGCCAGTCCGGCAATCCAGCCTGCAAGGCTAAGGGTACGCTGCACTGGTCAGCCCCCATTGAAGTGGTCCGCCTGACGTAGCTTCGCGACGATCTCCTCGGGCTTCGGGTGCTTTGCCATCTCGTCCGTCCTCCAGGCTCAAAAGCCATACCAAAGGGCGGACCACTTCAATGGGGGCTGACCAGTGCAGCGTACCCTTAGCCTTGCTGGCTGGATTGCCGGACTGGCCAGGCTCGAACTTGCCTGCCGTGGTCATGGCCTATCCTACCACGTCATTTTCATAGACAGAACCTATGGCACCTGTTCCCTCATCGGGGTCTGCAAATGCAGGTGGAATGCAGGTCGAGGTTGTCGGATCGGGCTCGGCTCGGGGATCGAGGAATGCCGCCTTCAGCCCGGCGGCGAGGCCGTGGAGCGCTGCCGCAGCGGCCTGCTGGCGAAGCTCTCGGGCGTCGTCGCGGACCTCGATGGTAACAGCGGCCGTCATGACGGCTTGGCGCGCGGCCTGGATGCCGGCGGCGAAGGCGGCTTGTTCGCGCAGGGTCATGCCGTCTTTCTCTGATCGGCGCGGGCCTTCTCAGCGACAGCGTGTAGGCGCTGAACAACGCCGGACAGCCAATCGGCCTCAGCATTAGTGAGAAGGCCGAGGCGTGCCCATTCCTTCAGACGCCTCCGCTCCTCCTTCGTCAGGATGCGACCGCCCTGTGCCTTGAGGAACGTCCAGTCGAGCATGAGGGCGTGCTGCGCGACGGTAGTCCAGGGCTCGACGCGGTCTTCCCAGAGCTTCATGCCCCAGGCTCGGGTAGGTGCTTCTGGGGCCTTACCAGCGTCGTCGCGAGCGGTCGTCGCTTGTGCTGCCTCGGCCATCATGTCGGCGAAGGTGGACAGATCGAAGGGACGGGGGCCGCTGGATGGTGCCTCAACAGCAGCGGCGAGGGCATGCCAGTCGAGGCCCGCGGCACTCAGCGTCCGACCGATCGCACGCACGGTGGCGACAACCTCGCCGTCATGCTCGCTTCCGAGCCGCGGCAGGAGCTTGGCGAGCTTCGTGGCGATGTCCGCTGGGATCACGAGCGCCACCCAGGCAACTCGACCCATGCGGCAGCGAGGATCGCCTCGCGCTCGGTGGCCTTCTCTGGTGCTGCGGCGTGGATGCGGCTGGCCACGTAGTCGAGCGCATCGCCCCCGCCACCAGCGGTGATCAGCTCCTCGCCCTTCCGCCGGATCGCGGCGGTAAAGGCCTTGGCGGCCGGCGAGCCGACCTGATGGCGTTCGGCAGCGGTCAAAAGCGACAGGATCGCGGTTTCGGCTGCAGCGACCGTGCCGCCGATCGGCGGATCGAAGGTCTGGGTCTCGGTGTGGTCGCGAGGCGATAGCATGGCAGAGTCTCCCGGACCTATTTCTAGAAACGGGTTGTCGTAGTGGCCGGGTCCAATAATCATCGCCGAGGTGCCGGACGATCTCGGCGACGGATGATTGGCAGATCGGAGTGAGTAAGTGATGGGTCGGATTTTGGAGGACGCGGAGCTGCAGCCGCTGCTCGCGACAGTGATGAGGCCGTGGGTAGCGGCGATCGAGACTGGTACGCTGGGCATGCGTGAGGCGGTGATCTTTGCAGCTTCCAGCACGGCGGCGAGCCTGAAGCGGCGCGTCGTCGTACCACCCTGGCTCGACATGGCGATCGCCGAGGCTGTGGTAGCGTCTGTCGCCTTCGCAGAAGCCCTCGATAAGCGGGATGCGAGGACGCCCGAACCTCGCGCAGCGGCGCTCGCAGCACTGATGGTGGTGATCGAAAACCTGCGAACAGTCGAGCCGAGCGACGAAACGTGCGCGCTCGGGCTGGGGTGGTGAGCACGTCGCATTAAGGCGATCGGCCCTGAAGCGCGGTCTAGAGCGATAAGGGGGCACCAGTCAGGCCACAAGAATGTGTCCTCTGGCTTAAAGGCTTCGATTTCTAAAGCATCAAATGCTTGCACCTCAGTGTTTCTTATCAGGCAAGTGCATCCTCTCCGAGGACGGCACAGGCTAATTGGTATGACGCTGACTATTTCGACACAGGGTGCCGTTCCAGCTTTCGGCTCAATCAGGTTCCAGGATACGGCTAAGCTCTCGGTAGCGAGAGCTGAGTTTTGGAGGGGCGTTCCCGTCCTCGTCACCTCAAAGGTCCAGCTTGCACAGGGGCAGGATGCGGAGACCCGTCGCGCTGTAATTGGGTACCTGCGCGATCTGGAAGCGGTCGCACGATCAGAATGCGAGTGCCGTGAGACGGTGCAAGTGATCGCGTCAGGGCGCCGGCTGCTTGGGGACAGGACCGAGATGGCCTCAGGAAACGGCCCGTTCAGTCGGACTTGAGCCAGAACGATACTCATGACCGCCATCCCGGCAACACTGCCTCCATCGCCTCGGGCCCGCCTATTGCAACGGCCTCCTGTCCCTGGCGACGGATGGCCGAGCGGTACGCTTTTAGGGCAGGTCCGACCTTTGGTCCGCTTTCCATCGCACTCAGGATGGCGATCAGAGCGGCGGCGATGGCTGCGGTATCGCGCCAAGTCGCTGGTGGCTGCGACGCCTCGGCAGGTTCGTCCTTTGGAACCTGAGGCTGGCTAGGAGGCGGTGATGCAAAGCTGGTGGTAAGGGGTCGCTTCATAGAGCTGGCTTTCTAAGGGGAGTTGCAGGGTAAGCCTTCACGCTGCGTTCCCCCGTAGGGTCTCGAAGAACCCCACAAGCTCCTCGTCGTGATCATCCCAGGTGTCGTCGTCAGGAAGCCCGGAGGCTTCGAGTGCGCCGTCGGTGCGGCGGATGATGCACCACGCCGTCACGCCAGGGCCAGGCGGGACCGTCCATTGAGCAGCTTCGCCGGGCGTCTGCCGGCGCAGGCGTTAGGCACGGTCCGGATTGCTGTGAAACCAAGCGCTGTCGAGGCCGGTGGCGGGCATCCAGGCAGGCACGGCCAATCCAGCTTCAGTGCGTGTAGTGTGATACCCCAACTCTTACCGTGCTTCTTACCGTAGCGTTGCCGTTCCTACCGTGCTGCTACCGTTCGCTGCCGTAGATCAGCGACATCGATGGCGTGAGGTCTGGACAAGGACACAGCGGTAGCGGGGACAACTCCGAGAAACCAATAGAATGCTACAACGAGCCTATTGCAGGGCATCTGGTTTTATCTAATATCCAGATGGGTCCATTCCATCTACAAAACAACTTCGAGCGCGCCCTAACCGGCGCGCTTTTTTCGTTGCCGATCTGAGTCTTAGACAGCGAGATCCTGAAACAATAAACGCCCCAGGAGGCATGCTCCTGAGGCGTTGTTCGACCTAGCGGCCAGTCTGATCGGGCTGGGGATCCCTCGGCCAAAGGAATGGCCGAAGGTCCTAGTACGAGCCGAACTTGTAGTTCAGGCCGGCGCGCACGACGGCGAACTCGGTGCTGTTGTTGCGGTTCAGGCCGCTCTGCACGACGGTCACGCCCGGCGAGGTCAGGGTCACGGTGCCAGTCGAGTTGGAGGCGAAGGCGCCGTTGTTGCGGCCGCCCTGGTCGAGGTTCACGTACAGGCCTTCCACCTTCAGCGTCACGGCCGAGGAGCGGAAGAAGTTCAGGAACGAGTCGGTCGGCAGGGCGTACTCGACGCCGGCGCCGGCGGCCCAGCCGGTCTGGAAGTCGTTGCGGGACACGCCCGAACCGAAGTCACGGCCGCCGCCGCTGCCGTAGGCGAAGCCGCCGGTGCCGTACACGAGGGTGCGGTCGAAGGCGTAGCCGAGGCGACCGCGCACGGTGCCGAAGTAGTCGAGGCTGGAGAGGCCCGACGGGTTGTAGATCAGGTTGCCGGGCAGGATGCCGCCGCCAGCGACGGTGGCCGACGAGAAGCGGTTGCGGTTCTGGCCGAAGTCGACGTACTGCGCGTCGGCCTCGATGCCGATTACGACGCCCGAGCCCGGGGTGAACTGGTAGTTGTAGCCGACCTGGCCACCGCCGGTGAAGCCGTCGTTGCCGCGGCTGCCGCCGAAGGCGAGCACGCCAGCGCGGTTACCACCGGCCGGGCCGGCGAAGATCGCGTTCTGCGGCGAGACACCGACGACGGTGGCGCCGCGGTTGTCGTTGGCATCGAAGCCGTAGCCGGCATTGATACCGAAGTACGCGCCCGTCCAGGTGAACACCGGAACCGGGGTAAACACCGGCGGCGGAGCGCGACGCGGAAGGTCGGCGGCGAAGGCGGAGCCGGCGAGCGCGATGCCGGCGAGGGCGGTGACGCCCCGAAGCATGGATTTCATGGTCTGGTCCTCATTCCATCTCGTGCCGCCGGCCTTTTGGCCCGTCCGGCACCGATTGCCCGTCTTTAAGTCAATGGCTCCAAGGATGCTGTTGCATCGCGGTAACGCCGACCGTCCTGAAGACGGCCCCTTTGTGGCGCCCCGCCGTTGTTGCCTTGGTACCTGTCCCGATAAACACACGCGAATGGTCAAGGTTCACTTGCGGCCACGCTTTTTTCGCGTCCCGCCTCTGGACAGATTGTCGCATGCGGTTCCTTCGATGGAACCCGCCTACGGCGTCAGCGCGATCGCCGAGATCAGCCGGCCGTAATCCGCCTCGGCGCGATGCGTGGTCCGGCGGTAGCTGTAGAAGCGGTCCGGGTCGGAATAGGTGCACAGGCCGAGGATGGCGGCTTCTCCGATCTCCGCCTGCTCCAGGCGGGAGAGCACGAAGCCCGGCAGGTCGAACTGTGCATGGTCGGGCCGCGTGCCGGGCGCGAAGAACCGATCCGATCCCGGCGCCTCGTCCCGGAAGCGCGTCATGAAATCCGTGCCCACCTCGTAGGCGCCCTGCGCGATCGTCGGGCCGAGCACCGCGACGATCGCCGAGCGGCGGGCGCCGAGCCCTTCCATCGCGGCGACCGTGGCCTCGACCACGCCGGTCAGCGCGCCCTTCCATCCCGCGTGGGCGGCGCCGACGACGCCGTTCTCGGGATCGGCGAACAGGATCGGGCCGCAATCGGCGGTGGCGATCCCGAGGGCGAGGCCCGGAACCCGCGTCACCATGGCATCGGCCTTCGGGCGCTCCGACGAGACGAACGGCGCCTCGACCACGACGGCCTGCGCGGAATGCACTTGGTAGAGGCTCACCAGCCGATCCGCCGGCAGCCCGAGCTGCGCGCACATCCGCGCACGGTTCTCGGCGACGGCCTCGGGCCTGTCCTGCGAGCCGAGCCCGCCGTTGAGGGAGGCGTAGAGCCCGTCGGAAACGCCGCCCTGCCGGGTGAAGAAGGCGTGGCGGACGCCCGAATGCGAGCTGAGTTCCGGCGCTTCGACGAACATGGCGGCTCCTGGCATGGCGGCTTCTGGCGAGACTTCGCGCCCGCGATGCGGGATCACGTCCGCCCGTCGATAACCGAAGGCGCCGGCGGTGACGATGGCACCCGCGGCGCCCTCAGCCGTGCGCGAATCCCGGCGGCGGCGGAAGGGTCGGCTGGGTGATCGCCATCGCCTTGAACAGGCTTCCCATCCCGCCGGGGGCCGGATCGGTGAGCCGGAGCGACGCGGCCGCGATCGCCTCGGCCTGGGCCGGCGTCGCGCGCGCCTTCAGCCGGCCCGCGCGGGCGGGAAGACCCAGCGCATCGAGGAAGGCGCGCTGATCGACGGGGCCGTGGATCGCCGCCCCCGCCTCGGCGGCCGCGCGCGCCAGGGCTGGAAAGTCGACATGCACGGTGAGGTCGGCCTCGCCCGGCGCGTCGAGCGGCCCGACGAAGCGATGCCCGGCGATCGCCTGGAGGGTGTCGCCGAAGCCCGGCCGGACATGGCCGTAATCGACGACGAGCAAGGCTCCGCCCTGGTCGCGGACGCGTCGCGCCAGGGTTAGCGCCAGGTCGAGGGCGGGGGCGGGCAGGGTCATCAGCGCCCCCTCGGCCGCCGCGGCGGTGATCGCGACCGTCGGGTCGGGCGCGAGGCCGAAGGCGAGGGCGCCGTCCGCCAGGCCGACCAGGCGCTCGCACCAGCCGCGCGCCGTCCGCACGAACTGGCGCACGGGGAGGCAATCGAAGAATTCGTTGGCGACGACGATCGCCGGGCCGGGCGGCACCGAGGCGACGTCCGCGTGCCAGGTCGGCGTCGCCGTCGCGAGCGTCGCCTCCTGCGCCGCCCGCAGCACCGGGCTGGTCTCGACGAGGTGGAGGTCGATCGCCGCCGTCGGCGCCACGGTGCGCAGCGCCCGCAGCGCGTCGGCCATCAGCGTGCCGCGGCCGGGGCCGAGCTCCACCAGGCGCAGCGGGGCCGGCGCCCCCATCGCGGCCCAGACCGAGGCGATCCACACCCCGACGAGCTCGCCGAACATCTGGCTGATCTCGGGCGCGGTGGTGAAGTCGCCCCGCGGGCCGAGCGGGTCGCGGGTGCGGTAGTAGCCGTGCACCGGATGGCCGAGGCAGAGCGCCATGTAGCGGTCGATCCCGATCGGCCCGGTCTCGCGGATCAGGGCGGCGATCTCGGCGCCGAGGGGGGTGGGGCTCACGTCCTCACCGCGCCGTCTCCGTCTGCAGCGCGGCGGCCTCGACGGGATGGCGCGGCCGCGTGACGCCGCGGGCGGCGAGCACGATGAAGACCAGCCCGACAACGGCCATCGGCACGCAGAGCAGCATGCCCATGGTCACGCCGCCGCCGAGCGGCCCGAGATGGTCGCCGAACAGGTAGCCGAGCTGGCGGTCGGGCTCGCGGAACAGCTCGCAGACGGTCCGCGCGACGGCATAGCCGAGCACGAAGATGCCGCCGAGGAGGCCCGGCTTGCGGAAACCGAAGCGGTTCACCGCGAGCGCCATGACGATGAACAGCAGCAGCCCCTCGGTCGCCGCCTCGTAGAGCTGGCTCGGATGGCGCGGCAGCGGGCCGCCGGTGGGGAAGACGACGGCATAGGCGAAGTCGGGCGCGACCCGGCCCCACAGCTCGCCGTTCACGAAGTTGGCGATGCGGCCGAAGAACAGCCCGATCGGCACGACCACGGCGGCCAGATCGAGGAGAGTGTAGCCGCCGAGCTTTCGCGAGCGCGCGAACAGCAGCATCGCCAGGATCGCCCCGAGGAAGCCGCCGTGGAACGACATCCCACCGTTGCGGATCGCCAGGATCTCGATCGGGTCGTCGAGATACATCGGCAGATTGTAGAACAGCACGTAGCCGATGCGCCCGCCGAGGACGACACCCAGCGCCACCCAGACGATCATGTCGTCGATGTCGGCGGTGGTCGGGCGCCGCACCACGCCCCAGTAGCGGTCGGCCATCACCAGGCGGCGGGCGTAGAACCAGCCGCCGATCAGCCCGGCAATGTAGGCCAGCGCGTACCACTTGATGGTGATCGGCCCGATCGCGACGGCGACCGGATCGATGGCCGGGAAGGGCAGGGCGAAGAGCATCGGGACCTCCCGTGGAAACGCCGGCATTGGACGTGGGCCCCGGGAGGCGTCAAGCCTGGGCATCGGTCCTTGCTCAGGCCTCGGGCCCGATGGCGAGGAGGCACTGCCTGCCTAGCGAACCTAGTCGACTTAGCTAAGATCGTGCCGTCTTATAGTTGGGAATGTGCGATGCAGATAACCGTCCATGCGGCCAAGACTCAGCTGTCCAAGCTGATCGAAGCAGCTCTGCGTGGCGAGGAGGTCATCATCGCCCGTGGAAGCGAGCCCGTCGTCCGATTGGTCGCCATCCCGAAAACCACGTTCAAGATCGGTCTTCTGGAAGGTCGCGTGACAGGTCCGGGTCCCGACTTCCTCGAACCGATGGACGCCGACGCGCTCGACCTGTGGGAGGGTGGGCGTTGAGCGGAAGCCTTCTCCTGGACACGCATGCCTGGGCTTGGTCGCTCACCAACGATCGTCGCCTCTCCCTTGCGGCGCGGCAAAGCATATCTGCGGCCGCGACGGTTTATGTGAGCCCGATCACCTTCTTTGAAATCGGTCAGAAGGTGCGCCTCGGCAAATGGCCTGACATGGCCCCCTTCGCCGACAGCCTCGCCGACCTCCTCCTCCAGCAAGGCGGCAGAACTTCTGCGCTGACGGGTGAGATCTGCCTCATGGCCGGCACGATGGATTGGTCGCATTGCGACCCGTTCGACCGTCTGCCGGCGGCAACGGCGCCGATCCGCGCGATGCCGCTGATCTCGGCCGATGCCGTCTTCGACGGGCGCGTCACCCGCATCTGGTGAGACGGGCGACGCGCCCGGCCGTCACTGCGAGCGCCGCCCGAACGAGACCGCGTAGGCCTGGACCCGCGCGTCGATCAGGGGATCGTCCGAGACCTCGATCCCGTCGGTGAGGGCGTTCGGCAGGAACAGCAGCGCCTTCTCGGCGCTCGCGCTGTCGGCGACGGGCTTGGTCAGCGTCAGGGTGCCCATCTCGACCAGGCGGCGCTCCTCCGGCCACGGCTGGGTCGCGTCGTCGGTCCGGTCGCCGGGCTCCGCGAGCTGGGCCAGCACCTTGTAGGAGACCGGCGCCTTGCCGAGCCGCGTGCGGATCTCGCTCATCAGGTGGTCCGGCGCCTGCTTGGCGGCCTCCTCGGACCCGAGCAGCTCCTCGCCCTCGACCGGCACGATGCGGTAGCGGAAGGCCTGCCGCTTGCCGTTCGCGTCGACGAGGATGAAGGCGTTGACGCCGTTGTAGGTCTGGCGCGCCAGGCTCGTCGGGGTCCGGGCGGTGGCGCCGGCCTTGCCCGCGGCCGGATGGCTCGCCACGAAGGTCTCGGCCGGCGTCGGCTTTCCGGCATCCTTCCCGCTCTTCGCGATCGCGACGAGCAGGTCGCGGAACTCCTCGCCGGTGGCGACGGGGAAGTACTTCAGGCTGTTGGTGACGACGTCCATCTCGCTGCCGTCGGCGAGCTTGAACTTGAGCGAGAGCCCGTGCGGGTTGGCGTTGGCCGCGCCGTCTGCGATCGTCGGGAGGCCGGTGGCGTCCGAGAAGCGGGCGGTGACCGGCACGGCGGCACCGGAGAAGACAGAGGCCTTGCTGAGCTTGGCCGCCTCGGCGCTCGGCGTGAAGCGTCCTTCCACGACGGTCCCCTTGGCGTGGTTCGCCCGCATGCCCGGATGCTGCCCCCAGAGCGTGTTCATCGCGTCGACGGTCTGCTCGGCGGTGGTGCCGTCCTCGGCCGAGACCGGCGTGCCGGCCAGACCGGCGAGCATGAGGCCGCCCGCCAGGGCGCGTCGGAGGAGCGGAATACGGGTCATGCAGGTCTCCGGATCGGGGCGGCCCTCCGGCATCCGAGGCGGCGACCGGCGGCGATGGATGGCTATTGCCACGATCTGGAGTTGCACAAAAGGATCGAGCCGCGCGCCGCGATGCGAGGCCGTTTATCGGCGCGCGCCGCCGTTGGGGCCGACGAGCCGCAGCCCATGCCCGTCGGGTCCCTCGGCGTAGGCGGTGCTGCCGTCGGCCGAAAGCCGCGCCGGGTGGCCGGCCTGCCGGATCGCCGCGACGGCTTTGGCGACGTCGGCGGTCTCGAGGACGAGCCGCGTCGTCGCCCGGTCGCGCGGACCGAAGGGCGCCGGGGTCGGTTTCTCCGTCGCGGGCTGGCGGTAGTGCAGCAACTCCAGATGCGGCGTCGCAGGGCCGCCGGGTTCCAGGCCGAGGACGTCGACGACGGGGTCGGGGACGCCGTCGAGGCGCGCCTGCGCCTCGCCCGCGTTCAGACCTCGCTGCGCCACCCGGAAGCCGAGCAGCGCCGCGTGGAAGGCGAGCGCGGCCTCGAGGCGCGTCACGGTGATCGCCGAGTGGTCGATGCCGAGGAACAGGCCGGGCGCGGCCTGCCAGCGCTCGGCGGCGGGGCCGCCGGGGAAGGCGATCAGCTCCAACGGGTGCCCGTCGGGATCGCGGAACTTGTAGGCCGTCACGCCGCCCGACGTCTTGGGCAGGTCCTGCGGGCCGCCGACGCTGACGGCGGTCGGCGACAGGCGCGAGAGCTGCCCGAACGCGGCCTCCATCGCGCGGACGGGGATCGCGAGATGCTGGAAGACCGGATCGGTGGCACTGGGCGCGTCCGGGTACGGCGCGCCCGGCGGATCGAAGGCCAGGAACGCCACGATCTGCCGGCCGAGCCGCATCGTCAGGCGCGAGCCCACCGCCCCGGGGGATCCGTAGGCGTCGCCGATCGCAGCCGGCAGCGGCTCGATCGGGCCGACCCGCGAGAACCCGAGGCCGTCGCGATAAAACGCCTCCGTCCGCGTCAGGTCCGCGACGGTGCGCTCGAACCCGGCGATCGATCGGACCAGGGCGCTCACAGGAGCCGCGCCCCACGCCGGTTGGTGTAGATCGCGTAGAGGGTGTGCGAGGCGCAGAGAAAGAGCCGGCTGCCGTTGCGGCCGCCGAAGGCGAGGTTCGAGACCGTCGCGGGCACCAGGATCTTGCCGACGCGCTCGCCGTGCGGATCGATGCAATGCACGCCGTCCCCGGCGCCCGACCAGAGATAGCCTTCGTCGTCGAGGCGGAAGCCGTCGGCGAAGCCCGGCTCGACCGTGTGGAAGACGTCGCCGCCCGAGAGCGATCCATTCTCGGCGACGTCGAAGACGCGGATGAACTTCTTCGGCGCCTCGGCGAATTGCAGCCCGCTCTCGGCGACGTAGAGCTTCGTCTCGTCCGGCGAGAAGGCGAGCCCGTTCGGCCCGTCGAAGTCGCCGGCCACGACCGCGAGCGAGCCGTCGCGCGGGTCGAAGCGGTAGACGTTGGCGGGCAGCTCGGAGGCCTGCTTGCCGCCCTCGTAGTCGGTCTGGATGCCGTAGGGCGGGTCGCTGAACCAGATCGTGCCGTCCGACTTGCAGACGACGTCGTTCGGGGAATTCAGCCGGCGGCCCTGGTAGCGCTCGACCAGCGCGGTGATCGTGCCATCGAGCTCGGTCCGGGTGATCCGGCGGTCGCGGTGCGAGCAGGAGAGCAGGCGCCCCTGCCGGTCGCGGGCGTGCCCGTTCTCGAAGCCGGTGCCCGAGCGGTACACCGATACGCCGCCGGACTCGCTCCAGCGCATCACGCGGTCGTTCGGCAGGTCCGAGAACAGGAGCTCGTCGCGGTCGCCGAACCAGACCGGGCCCTCGCACCATCGGAAGCCCTCGGCGAGCATCTCCAGCGGCGCGTTCGGCAGCACGAACGCCTTGAACCGCGGCTGCGTGATCTCGAAGCCATCCATCGGCGCGGGCCTACTTGAAGCGTCCGGGCTGGTTCACGGTCGGCGTCACGTCGAGGCCGGTGACGATCATCGTGCACGGCTCGTCGCCGACCGTGCCGGAGAGGTGCCCCTTCCGTCCGTCGCGCTCCCTGGTGTTCTGGTCCTCGCCCATCATCAGCTCGCCCGGTCCCATCTCGACGCGGGTGCCGTCCATGGTCTCGACGAACCAGCGGCCCGACAGGATGGCGATCCATTGCGGCCGCGGGTTCTCGTGCCATTGCCCGACCCAGCCGACCGGCAGCACGGTGAAGGTGACGCCGGCCTGCGACGGCGCCTGCTTGTCGTTCCATTGCGGCGCGGTCTGCGGGTCGATGCCCTCGAACTTGAACGCCGACAGCGCGAACCGTTCCTGCCGGCTCACGCCCTCGGCGTCGGTGTAGACGTGCCAGTACGGCATCCTGGGCGGCGGCCCGCCGTCGTGCTGATCGGCCATGTCGGGTTCCTTGCGAGAGAGGGTCGTCAACGGTTGTCGGGGGCGGACAGGGCCGGGGCGGCCTGCGGGCCGCTCGAGAGCGGGTGCCGAACGACCTCGGAGGCCGGGGCGTAGGCGCCGCCGATCACCACCAGCAGAAGCCCGCCGACGAGGCCGAAGTTCTTGAAGAAGTCCCAGAAATGGGCACGGCCCTCGCCGTTCTTCGACCAGAAGTCGGGGAACCGCCAGAACGGGTGGTACATCAGCGCGGTGACGGCGCAGAAGCCGGCGAGGACGAAGGCCGCCGCGCGATCGAAGATGCCGGTCACGATCAGAACCGGCGTCGCCGCCTCGACGAGGATGCCGAGCACGAGCAGCAGGGCCGGGAAAGGCACTGGGCCGGAGCGCGCCTGCCCCATGGCCTCGTCCCAGTGCGCGACCTTGTCGTAGGCGCTGAGCGGAAACATGAAGACGAGGCAGAGCTTGGCCGCGAGCGGCACGGCGACGAGATCGAGCCACGTCATCGGGGGCCTGGGGTGACGGGCATCGCGAGATCCGGGGCGAGACGGGGGAGGGGCGGCGTTCGTGCTCGAGGGCCCAACGCCGCTCACCCGCCGCAGTTGCCGGGCCGGGCGGCGGAAGCGGGTGCGTTTGCTGCATCGCAGCGCGCACGATGCCGTGACCGGCCAGCCTGGAACGCCTCCAGGCTTGTGCCGTTGGCCGGCGAACCCGTTTTCTCCAGCGTATTGCAGTGCGAGGCCGATCGATGCGAGAGGACCATTACGACGTCATCGTGATCGGCTCGGGCCCCGGCGGCGGCTCGCTGACGTCGCGACTGGCGAAGACCGGCAAGCGCATCCTGCTGCTGGAGCGCGGCGACTACCTCCCGCGCTCGCAGGACAACTGGAATTCGAAGACTGTCTTCGTCGACGGCGCCTACCAGGCGAAGGAGACCTGGTACGGCGGCGACGGCCGCACGTTCAGCCCGGCGTTGCACTACTATGTCGGCGGCAACTCGAAGGTCTACGGCTCGGCGCTGCTGCGGATGCGCGAGCGCGATTTCGGCGAGGTCCGTCACGTGGACGGCCTCTCGCCGGCCTGGCCGGTCTCCTATGCCGAGTTCGAGCCGTATTACGGGCAGGCGGAGGCGCTGTTCGCCGTGCACGGGCAACGCGGCGAGGATCCGAACGAGCCGTGGGCGAGCGGCCCCTACGACCATCCCGCCGTCAGCCACGAGCCGCGCATCCAGAAGCTGTCGGACGACTGGGCGAAGGTCGGCCTCAACCCGTTCCACCTGCCGCTCGGCATCAAGCTCGACGAGCGCAACGGCAAGCCGATGCCGACCAGCATCTGCATCCGCTGCGACGCCTTCGACGGGTTCCCGTGCCTGCTCAACGGCAAGGCCGACGCGCAGGTGATGACCGTCGACCCGACGCTGGCCCGCCACGACAACGTCACGCTGCTCGTCAACGCCTACGTCTCGACCCTCGAGACCGACCCGTCGGGCCGCACCGTGACGGCGGTGAACGTCACCCGCGAGGGCCGGGCGGAGCGCTACTCCGCCGACATCGTCGTCGTCGCGTGCGGCGCGCTGTCCTCGGCGCTGCTGCTCCTGCGCTCGGCCAACGCGGCCCACCCGAACGGGCTGGCCAACGGCTCCGACCAGGTCGGGCGCAACTACATGCGCCACACCATGTCGGTGCTGATGGCCCTGTCGAAGGAGGTGAACGACACCGTCTTCCAGAAGACGCTCGCGGTCTCGGACTTCTACTTCGAGTCGAAGGACTGGGAATTTCCCATGGGCCTGATCCAGATGTGCGCCAAGACGCATCCGGAGCAGATCCGCGGCGAGGAGTTTCCGAAATGGACCGGCTTCCTGCCGAATGCCCCGTTCGAGATGGTGGCGCGCCACTCGATGGACTTCTGGCTGCAGAGCGAGGACCTGCCGCATCCCGACAACCGGGTGATGCTCGGCCATGACGGCCGCGTGATCCTCGACGTGCGCGAGACCAACCGCGAGGCGCACGACCGCCTGCGCGGCAAGCTCGAGGACCTGCTCCGTCCGGGCGGGCTCTACACCTACCTGTTCGAGCGCTCGCTCTATCTCGGCAAGAACATCCCCCTGAGCGGGACCGCGCATCAGGCCGGCACGCTGCGTTTCGGCACCGATCCGAAGGCGTCCGTGCTCGACCTGACCTGCAAGGCGCACGAGCTCGACAACCTCTACGTCACCGATGCGAGCTTCTTCCCCTCGATCGGCGCCGTGAACCCGACGCTGACGATCGTCGCCAACGCGCTGCGCGTCGCCGACCACATCGCCGAACGGCTGGGCTGACGGGCACGATCGCGACCCGCTTCGGACGAGCGCGTGGCGCCTGGTCGTCACGCCCGCCGCGGCATCCGGAACGGCAGCATCAGCCGCACCAGCGGATTGCGGAAGCGGTCGAGCGACAGGCTCTCGTGGACCGGGCGCACCGTCTCGCCGGCGAGCCGGGCCGAGAGCAGCGAGCGGGAGTAGAACGGCGTGTCCTCGAAGGTCCGCACCACCTCCGCCCGCCCGTCGTCGCTGCGGGTCGCGCGCGGCACGCGCCAGAACCGCGTCGGCGGCAAGGCCGCGGCGAGGGGCGGGCGGAGATCGCGGCGGGCGCCGGTGCGGTCGAAGCGGAGCGAGAGGTTCTGGCCCGAGCCGTCGCGGCGGCACACGTCGTAGAGGATCGCCGCGCCGTCGCCGAGGTCCGCCCGGCACCAGGTCCAGCTCGTGAAGGCCTCGGCCAGCGGCTCGTCGCCGTGATTGGTGTCGAAGTAGGCGGTGCCGGACCAGCGCACGGACGGCGCGTCGAGCGCGACCTCGACGGGCGAGGACGGCGCCATCGGCCACCAGCGATGCGCGCCCCGCGCGTCCAGGGTGAAGGGCCCGGGCGTGATCCCGCCGGGATGAAGCTTCACCGTGCCGCGGACCCGCGACGGGACCGGCGCCGTGGTCTCGTCGAGGGTGATGGTGAGCGAGGTGCCGTCCCAGGCCATGCCGCTCGGCCCGATCCGGATCTGCGTCGCATCGCGCGACAGGGCGCGGCTGCCGCGCTCGGTCATGCAGAAGCGGTTTTCGCGCGCGCCGTAGAGGACGACGTTGACGGCGCAGTGCTCGAACGGGTTCCGCGTGGCGTCCCAGGCGTAGTAGGGCGAGAACACGCTGCCGATGAAGGCGATGATGGTCAGCCCCTGGGTGCCGTCCGCGCTCAGGGCGTCGACGTACCACCAGACATAGCCGTCGCGGCCGACCGGCGTGTCGAAGCGGGGCGCGCCGCCCGCCGATCCGCCAGCAGCGTGTCCGCCGCGATCCGCCCCGATTGCGCCGCCATCGGCACCCCCGGCCCCGGATGGACGCTGCCGCCCGCCAGGTACAGGCCCGGCAGCCGGGTCCGCGCGCCCATCCGCTTGAAGGTCGCGCTCCAGCCGTGCGAGGCCCGTCCGTAGAGCGCCCCCCCGGTCGCCGGGAACAGGGTGCCGAACCGGGCCGGCGTGGTGACCGCCGTCTCGGCGGCGGAGATCGTCAGGCCGCACGCCGTCAGCCGTGCCCGCATCGTCGTTTCGCATGCGTCGATCTCCGTATCGGTGAAGGGTCGCTCGCCCCGGGCCGGCGCGTTGACGAGGCAGAGCAGGCGCTCGGGCCCGTCCGGCATCGCGTCGCCGGCCCGATCCTGCGCGCAGACGTAGGTCGTGGGGTCGGGCGGCAGTCGCCCGCGGCGGATCGCGTCGAACTCGGCCCGGTAGTCGCGTCCGAAGAACACGGTGTGGTGCGCCAGCGGAAAGCCCGCGGTGCGGGCGTTCAGGCAGAAGGTGATCGCCGAGAGCGAGCGCTCGGCCGGCGCCACCGGATCGGCGGCGCCGACCACCGCGGGCCCGAGCAACCCGGCGGAGAGCGCCGAGACGTCGCCGTTCATCACCACCGCGTCGGCCGCGATCCGCTCGCCGTCGGCGAGGACCACGCCCGAGACCGCACCGCCCGAGACCAGGATGCGCGCGACGTGCGCGCCGGTGCGGATCGTCGCGCCGCGCTCGCGCGCCAGCGCGGCGACCGCCGCGGCGAGCCGGCTCAAGCCGCCCTCGATCGACCACACGCCCGCCTGCTCGACATGGGCGACGAGCATCAGCGTCGCCGGCGCCTGATACGGCGAGGAGCCGCAATAGGTGGCGTAGCGGGCAAACAGCTGCCGCAGGCGCGGGTCGCGGAAGTAGTCGCCGAGCGCCCCCCACAGGGTGGCGAAGGGCTGGATCCGCCACAGGTCGCCCAGCCCCGACAGGCCGGCGCGACGGGCGAGGTCGACGGGTCCGGGCCGGGCGCCGCGGATGAACGGCGCGTCGAGGGTGTGGAACACCTGCTCGGCCCGCGCGCAGAAGCGCCGGTAGCCCTCGGCCTCGCGCGCGCCGGCGAAGGCGGCGATCGCGTCGACGGAGGCGTCGACGTCGGCGAGCAGGTCGAGCCGCTCGGACGCGCTCCAGGCGTGGCGGGCGAGAATGCGGGCGGGGCTCAGCGCGACCCGCTCACCCAGATCCGCACCGGCCTCGGCGAAGATCTCGTCGAGTATCCAGCGCATGGTGAACACGGTCGGGCCGGCCTCGATCCGGGTGCCGCCGACCGGCACGCTGCGCATCTTGCCGCCTGGCACGCCGGCGGTCTCGAGCAGCGTCACCGCGCATCCGGCCACGGCGAGCCGGAGGGCGGCGACGAGCCCGCCGATGCCGCCCCCGATCACCACGACCCGCTCGATCACCATCGTTCCCCCGTGCCGCACGACGATCCGGCATTGATCTCACCCGCGACAAGTGTCAATCATAGATGACACTTCGAAAAGTCAAAGCAAATTGACATGGGAGGTCACGGTGGACGCAGGCCAGCGCATCGAACGGACCCTGGACAACGCGGTCGCCTACGCCGAGGCGCCGGGCGCCCCGCCGCGGCTCGCCGAGGCGATCCGCTACGCCGTGTTCCCGGGCGGCCATCGCATCCGGCCCCGGCTCTGCCTGGCGGTGGCCGCCGCCTGCGGCGACGACGATCCGGCCGCCGCCGAGTCCGCCGCCGCCGCGATCGAACTGCTGCACTGCGCCTCCCTCGTCCACGACGACCTGCCCTGCTTCGACGACGCCGAGACCCGCCGGCAGAAGCCCACCGTGCACGTCGCCTTCGGCGAGCCGCTGGCGGTGCTCACCGGCGACGCGCTGATCGTGCTCGCGTTCGAGACGTTGGCCCGGGGCGCGGCCAGGAACCCGCATCGGCTCGCGGCGCTCGTCGGGCTGGTCGCCCGCGCGGTCGGCTCGCCGGCCGGCATCGTCGCCGGCCAGGCCTGGGAATCGGAGGAGCAGGTCGCGCTGTCGAACTACCAGCAGGCCAAGACCGGTGCGCTGTTCGCCGCCGCGACGGTGGCGGGTGCGGCGGCGGCGGGCGCGTCGCCGCTGCCGTGGCGGCTCCTCGGGGAATGCCTCGGCGAGGCCTATCAGGTCGCCGACGACCTGCGCGACGTCGCCTGCCGCCAGGAGGAGATCGGCAAGCCCGCCGGCCGCGACGCTACCCTCGGCCGGCCGAACGCCGCCCTGCTCCTCGGCATGGGCGGCGCCCTCGAGCGGCTGAAGCGCCTCTCGGCGGAGGCGATCGAGGTGATCCCGTCCTGCCCGGGCGCCGACGCGCTGCGCGCCGAGATCGCCGCGCAGACCCGGCTCTTCCTGCCCGCGAGCCTCGCCCACGAATTCGCCTGAGGCGAGGGGGCATGGCGGCGGAAACCAGCGTGGGCATCGTCTCCGGCGGGGAGAAGAACGGCCTCCGCGCCGTCCCGCTCGCCTCGGCGGGGGGAGGGTGGCTCGCGTTTCGAAACCTTCGCGAGCGCTGGCGCGCCTTCCGCATCGCCGGCGTCGCGAGCCCCGCATTCCAGCGTTGGGCCGCCGGGTTTCCGCTGACGCGCCGCATCGCGCGGACGAACACCCGGGCGCTGTTCGACCTCTGCGCCGGGTTCACCTACTCCCAGGTGCTGCTCGCCTGCGTCCGGCTCGACCTGTTCCACACGCTGCAGCCCGGCCCGCTCGCGACGGCCGTGCTGGCCGAGCGCCTCCGTCTCGCACCGGAGCGGGCCGAGCGCCTCCTGAAGGCCGCCGCCTCCCTCGACCTGATCGGCCGCCTGCCCGAGGCGCGCTGGGCGCTGGCCGACCTCGGCGCGGCGCTGATCGGCAACCCGTCGGTGGCGGCGATGATCGAGCATCACGCCATGCTCTACGCCGATCTCGCCGACCCGGTCGCGCTGCTGCGCGGCGAAGGACCCCCGACGCAACTCTCGGGTTACTGGCCCTACGCCAAGGCCGCCGAGCCGGACGCCGCGGAGGCCGGGGCGGTCGCCGGCTACAGCCGCCTGATGGCGGCCTCGCAGGCGCTGATCGCCGAGGACGTGCTCGACGCCTATCCGCTCGGATCGCACGCCTGCCTGATGGATGTCGGTGGCGGGGAGGGCGCCTTCGTCACCGCCGCCGCGGCCCGCCACCCCGGCCTGCACCTGATGCTGTTCGACCTGCCGGCGGTCGCCGCCCGGGCCGAGGCGCGCCTCGGTGCGGCGGGCCTGACGGTCGCCTGCCGCGGCGGAAGCTTCTTCTCCGATCCGCTGCCGCGCGGCGCCGACGCGATCTCGCTGGTGCGGATCGTCCACGACCACGACGACGCCCGCGCCGCGGTGCTGCTGCGTGCGGCGCACGACGCGCTGCCCCCCGGCGGCACGCTGCTCATCGCCGAGCCGATGGCCGGGACGCGGGGGGCCGAGCCGATCGGCGACGCCTATTTCGGCTTCTACCTGCTCGCCATGGGCAGCGGCCGCGCCCGCACCGTCGAGGAGCTGACCGCGATGCTTCGCGATGCCGGATTCGACGCGATCCGCAGCGTGAAGACCCGTCGTCCCCTGCTGACGCGCCTCGTCGTCGCCCGCAAGCGCGGCGAAGTGTAAATTTGACTTGACGCTTTCCGTTGTCATTCTAGGATGACTGATGGCCGACCGGGAGAGTCGGGCCAGGGATGGAAGAGGCACCGCACATGGACGCGCTCGCCGTCGTTCTCGAGAAACCGGAGGTGCTGGCGCTCAACCGCCTGCCGCTGACTCCGGCCGCAGAGGGCGACGCGGTGGTCGCCGTCACCTGGAGCGGGATCTCCACCGGCACCGAGCGCCTGCTCTGGACCGGGCGGATGCCGAGCTTCCCCGGCATGGGATACCCGCTGGTGCCGGGCTACGAGTCGGTCGGCACCGTCGAATCGGCGCCCGCGGGCTCGGACCTGAGCGTCGGCCAAGCGGTGTTCGTGCCGGGCGCGCGCTGCTTCGGCACGGTGCGCGGCCTGTTCGGCGGCGCCGCCTCGCACCTGATCGTGCCGGCGGAGAAGCTGGTGCCGGTCGACCCCGCCCTGGGCGAGAAGGCGATCCTGCTGGCGCTCGCCGCCACCGCCTACCACGCGATGGCGAGCAACGCCCCCGGCGAGCGCTCGCTGATCGTCGGCCACGGGGTGCTCGGGCGCCTGCTGGCCCGGCTCACCGCCCTGTCCGGCGCGATGCCGACGGTGTGGGAGACCAATCCGGTCCGGGCGCGGGGCGAATTCGGCTATCCCGTCATCCACCCCGATCAGGACGAGCGCCGCGACTACGCGACGATCACCGACGTCAGCGGCGATGCGAGCCTCCTCGACACGCTGATCGGGCGGCTGTGCTCCGGCGGCGAGATCGTGCTCGCCGGCTTCTACGAGGCGCCGCTCGCCTTCGCCTTCCCGCCGGCCTTCCTGCGCGAGGCCCGGATCCGGGTCGCGGCCGAGTTCCGGCCGCACGACCTCGCGGCGGTGAGCGCGCTCGTCGCACGCGGCGCTCTCTCCCTCGACGGCCTGATCACCCACCGGCGCCCGGCGTCGGAGGCGGAGCAGGCCTATCGCACGGCCTTCGGCGAGCCCGAGTGCCTGAAGATGATCCTCGACTGGAGGAACGCATGAACATGCACCTGACCAACGCCGCGCTCCGCGCCGAAGCGGCCATTGAGCCGGATCCGGTGGCGACCGCGCCGGCGAAGAAGGAAACGCAGATCATCGCGATCTACGGCAAGGGCGGCATCGGCAAGTCGTTCACCCTGGCCAACCTCAGCTACATGATGGCCCAGCAGGGCAAGAAGGTCCTTCTTATCGGCTGCGACCCGAAGAGCGACACCACCTCGCTGCTGTTCGGCGGCAAGGCCTGCCCGACCATCATCGAGACCTCGACCCGGAAGAAGCTCGCCGGCGAGCCGGTGGCGATCGGCGACGTCTGCTTCAAGCGCGACGGCGTCTACGCGATGGAGCTCGGCGGCCCCGAGGTCGGGCGCGGCTGCGGCGGCCGCGGCATCATCCACGGCTTCGAGCTTTTGGAGAAGCTCGGCTTCCACGAATGGGGCTTCGACTACGTCCTGCTCGACTTCCTCGGCGACGTGGTCTGCGGCGGCTTCGGCCTGCCGATCGCCCGCGACATGTGCCAGAAGGTCATCGTCGTCGGCTCGAACGACCTGCAGTCGCTCTACGTCGCCAACAACGTCTGCTCCGCGGTCGAATACTTCCGCAAGCTCGGCGGCAACGTCGGCGTCGGCGGCCTGGTGATCAACAAGGACGACCACACCGGCGAGGCCCAGGCCTTCGCCGCCGCCGTCGGCATCCCGGTGCTGGCCTCGATCCCGGCCGACGACGACATCCGCAGGAAGAGCGCGAACTACGAGATCATCGGCCGGCCCGACGGGCGCTGGGGCTCGCTGTTCGCCGATCTCGCCCAGAACGTCGCCGAGGCGAAGCCCAATCACCCGGCGCCGCTTTCGCAGGACGGCCTCCTCGGCCTGTTCTCCAGCGAGACCACCGGCCGCGACGTGGTGCTGGTGCCGGCGACCTTCGAGGACATGTGCAGCGTCGCCCACGTCGCCAAGCCGTCCCTCGAAGTCGTCTACGACGAGGTTTGAGGCGCATGGCCGTCACCCTCGACATCGCCGCGCTCCGCGCCCGCCGGGAGGTCCCGGCCTCGACGCTCGCCGCCGCGCAAGCGCCGGCCGTGAACCTCGCGGCGACGAAGGGCGACGGCCTCGGCTGCCATGCCGGCAAGGACGTGATGCGGGCCGCCGCCGCCGAGGCCGGCATGAGCGAGACGCTGGACCGGCTGGCCAAGGATTACCCCGTCGGGCCGCACGACCAGCCGCAGAGCATGTGCCCGGCCTTCGGCTCGCTCCGGGTCGGCCTGCGGATGCGGCGCACCGCGACGATCCTGTCCGGCTCCGCCTGCTGCGTCTACGGGCTGACCTTCACCTCGCACTTCTACGGGGCCAAGCGCTCGGTCGGCTACGTGCCGTTCAACTCGGAGACGCTGGTCACCGGCAAGCTGTTCGAGGACATCCGCGAGGCGGTGTTCCTCACGGCCAAGCCCGCCGATTACGACGCCGTCGTGGTGATCAACCTCTGCGTGCCGACGGCCTCGGGCGTGCCGCTGCGCCTGCTGCCGAAGGAGATCGACGGCGTCCGAATCATCGGCATCGACGTGCCGGGCTTCGGGGTGCCGACCCATGCCGAGGCCAAGGACGTGCTCGCCGGCGCGATGCTGCGGTTCGCGCGCACGGAAGCCGAGCAGGGCCCGGTCCAGGCGCCGCGCGCCGGCCGCTCCGAGCGCCCGACGGTGACGCTGCTCGGCGAGATGTTCCCCGCCGATCCCGTGGTGATCGGCGCGATGCTGGAGCCGCTCGGCCTCGCCGCCGGCCCCGTGGTCCCGACCCGCGAATGGCGCGAGCTCTACGCGGCGCTCGACGGCGCGGCGGTGGCGGCGATCCACCCGTTCTACACGGCGAGCATCCGCGAGTTCGAGGCGGCCGGCCGGCCGATCGTCGGCTCGGCGCCGGTCGGCGTCGACGGCACCGCGGACTGGCTCGACCGGATCGGCGAGGCCTGCGCCGTCCCGCGCGGCCTGGTCGAAGCCGCCAAGAACCGCCTGCTGCCGCCGATCCGCGGCGTGCTCGCCGCCGCCCCGATCCAGGGCCGCATCACCCTCTCCGGCTACGAGGGCTCGGAGCTGCTGGTCGGGCGCCTGCTGATCGAAAGCGGCGCCGACCTGCGCTACGTCGGCACCGCCTGCCCGAGGACGCCCTGGGCGGAGGCCGACCGCGACTGGCTCGAGGCCCGCGGCGTCCAGGTGAAGTTCCGGGCCTCGCTCGAGGACGACCTCGCCGCGATGCGCGAATACCGGCCCGACCTCGCCGTCGGCACCACGCCGGTGGTGCAGAAGGCCAAGGAGGCCGGCACGCCGGCCCTGTACTTCACCAACCTGATCTCGGCACGGCCGCTGATGGGCGTCGCCGGCGCCGGCTCGCTCGCCAAGGTGATCAACGCCGCGCTCGGCAACAAGGGCCGCTTCGACGCGATGCGCGGCTTCTTCGAGGGCGTCGGCACCGGCCACGCCGCCGGCGTCTGGGAGGCGGTGCCGCAGCTGCGCGAGAGCGTGGCGCGGGCGCCCGCGCCGAAGAAGCACGACCAAGGTCTCCTGCTGGACAACACGCCTATCGGGGAGATGGCCTGATGCTCGTCCTCGATCACGACCGCGCCGGCGGGTACTGGGGTGCCGTCTACGTCTTCACGGCGATCAAGGGCCTGCAGGTCATCATCGACGGCCCCGTCGGCTGCGAGAACCTGCCGGTCACCTCGGTGCTGCACTACACCGACGCGCTGCCGCCGCACGAGCTTCCGATCGTCGTCACGGGCCTCGGCGAGGAGGAGCTCGGCCGCCACGGCACCGAGGGCGCGATGAAGCGGGCGCATGCGGTGCTCGATCCCGGCCAGCCCAGCGTCGTCGTCACCGGCTCGATCGCCGAGATGATCGGCGGCGGGGTCACGCCGGAGGGCACCAACATCCAGCGCTTCCTGCCGCGCACCATCGACGAGGACCAGTGGCAGACCGCCGACCGGGCGATGCGCTGGCTCTGGCAGGAATACGGCGCCAAGCGCTTCGCCAAGAAGGGCATCCCGCCGCGTTCCGGGCGCAAGGAGGGCGAGCGCCCGCGGGTCAACCTGATCGGGCCGGCCTACGGCACCTTCAACATGCCCTCCGACCTCGCCGAGATCCGGCGGCTGGTCGAGGGGATCGGCGCCGAGATCAACCTGGTCTTCCCGCTGGGCTCGCATCTCGCCGACGTGCCCAAGCTCGTCAATGCCGACGCCAACGTCTGCCTCTACCGCGAGTTCGGGCGCCTGCTCTGCGAGGACCTGGAGCGGCCCTACCTGCAGGCGCCGATCGGCGTGCTCTCGACCACCAAGTTCCTGCGCTCGCTCGGCGAGATCCTCGGCCTCGATCCCGAGCCGTTCATCGAGCGCGAGAAGCACACCACGATCAAGCCGGTCTGGGACCTGTGGCGCTCGGTGACGCAGGACTTCTTCGGCACCGCGAGCTTCGGCATCGTCGCGACCGATACCTACGCGCGCGGCGTGCGCCACTTCCTCGAGGAGGAGATGGGGCTGCCCTGCACCTTCGCCTTCGCGCGAAAGCCCGGCGCCAAGCCCGACAACGCGGCCGTGCGCGCGGCCATCGCGAACAATCCGCCGCTGGTGCTGTTCGGCTCGTTCAACGAGCGGATGTACGCGGCCGAGAGCGGCTGCCGGGCGGTGTTCGTGCCGGCCTCGTTCCCCGGCGCGATCATCCGGCGGCACACCGGCACGCCGTTCATGGGCTATTCCGGCGCGACCTACCTCGTGCAGGAAGTCTGCAACGCGCTGTTCGACATGCTCTTCCACATCCTGCCGCTCGCCCGCGACATGGATGCGGTCGAGGCGACGCCGGCGCGGATGCATCGCGAATTGCCGTGGAACGAGGCCGCGCGGGCGCTCCTCGACGCGCATGTCGAGCGCCAGCCGGTCCTGGTCCGGATCTCGATGGCCAAGCGCCTGCGCGATGCCGCCGAGCGCGGCGCCCGCCGCGACGGCGCCGGCGAGGTCGCACCCGGGCACGTCGAGACCGCCCACGACGCCCTGAAGCTCGGGGTCGCCGCATGAGCGCGTCCGCGAGCCTGCCGAGCCCTGCCGCCCACACCCCTTCGCCCCGGCTCCGGCCGGACGAATCCGCCCGCACCCCGCCGAGCCCGCGCCCTGCGCCGGCCCCAGCGCCCAGGAGGACATCCATGGCCCGATCGATCGATGCGACGTCCCGGCTCCACCAGGAGGAGGTCCAGTTCAAGGTCATCCTCGGCGCGACCTACCCGTTCTTCCTCGCCGCCGCGATCGCCCAGCGCGTGATGCCCGCGCGCGAGCCGGGCCGCCCGGCCCAGCGCCGCTCGGTCTTCGGCGAGGCCAAGGCCATGGCGGTCTCGGCCATCCCCTACGCCTTCATGGGCTGACGCCTTCGGGCCGCGCCGGATCGCGCTTCGCGCCGGCCGAGCCCTTCGAGACGCTTCCGTCCGGGCAGAACGGGTGGAAGTCCGGTCGTGGCACCCAACGCCGCCACGGCGCTCCCCCCCGCGCGACCCTGCCGCGCGGTCAGCCAAACGGAGGTACTTCAACCATGGCCAATCCCGGAACGCTCGAACGACCGAGCAGCCTCTCGGGGCTGACGGAACCCGAAGCCAAGGAGTTCCACGCGATCTTCCTGACGAGCTTCATCATCTTCACCGCGATCGCCGTGGTCGCGCACATCCTGGTCTGGATGTGGCGCCCGTGGCTGCCCGGGCCGAAGGGCTACGCCATGCTCGAAGGCGGGGCCCAAGCCGTCCACGGCCTCGTCTCGATGATCTCGTAAGGGAGGACACCATGCACAAGGTCTGGCTCCTGTTCGATCCCCGCCGCACGCTGGTGGCGCTGTTCACCTTTCTCTTCGTCCTCGCGCTGCTGATCCACTTCATCCTGCTCAGCACCAGCCGGTTCAACTGGCTGGAGGGCGCCAAGGACTCGAAGGCGGCCTCCCTCCGGATCGTCGCGCCGACCCCGGCGTGACCCGGCCCCGCGGCGTGCCGGCCGGGTTCCCGCCCGGCCGGCATGCCGCGCGAGACGCCGCGCACCGAAGGCAGCGGGCCGGAGCCCCGATCCTCCCGCCCGCTGCGCCCGACACCCGAGCGCTGCCGCAAGGCCGCTCGCACGACCGCCCGCCCGAGCGCCCGACGGCCGCAGACCCATCCGGAGGCTATTCGCCATGGCGATGCTGAGTTTCGAGAAGAAGTATCGCGTCCGCGGCGGCACCCTCGTCGGCGGCGACCTGTTCGATTTCTGGGTCGGGCCGTTCTACGTCGGCTTCTTCGGGGTCACGACGCTGTTCTTCAGCGCGCTCGGCACGGCGCTGATCATCTACGGCGCGGCGCTCGGGCCGACCTGGAACATCTGGCAGATCAACATCGCGCCGCCCGACATCAAGTACGGGCTGGCGCTCGCCCCCCTGAAGGAGGGCGGCCTCTGGCAGATCATCACGTTCTGCGCCATCGGCGCGTTCTCGTCCTGGGCGCTGCGCGAGGTCGAGATCTGCCGCAAGCTCGGCATCGGCTACCACGTGCCCTTCGCCTTCGCGGTCGCGATCTTCGCCTACGTCGTCCTGGTCGTGGTCCGCCCGTTCCTGATGGGCGCCTGGGGCTACGGCTTCCCGTACGGCATCCTCAGCCACCTCGATTGGGTGTCGAACACCGGCTACCAGTACCTGCACTTCCACTACAATCCGGCGCACATGCTCGCCGTGACCTTCTTCTTCACCACGACGCTCGCTTTGGCGATGCACGGCGGCCTGATCCTCTCGGCGACGAACCCGGCCAAGGGCGAGACCGTGAAGAGCCCCGAGCACGAGGACACCTTCTTCCGCGACACGATCGGCTACTCGATCGGCACGCTCGGCATCCACCGCCTCGGCCTGTTCCTGGCCCTGTCGGCGGGATTCTGGAGCGCGGTCTGCATCGTGATCAGCGGCCCGTTCTGGACGCAGGGCTGGCCGGAATGGTGGGGCTGGTGGCTGAACCTGCCGGTCTGGCGCTGAGCCGCGAAGTCGCCCGGCCGCGATCGTCGCGCGGCCGGGGGCGGGACGGATACGGCCACCACGTCGCTTGAAGAACGCTCCCGGAAAGGGCCCAGGCAATGGCGTACTACCAGAACATCCTCACCCAGGTGCAGATCCGGCCGATCGAGGCGGAGCACGGCGTCCCGGTCGCCGTCGATTCGCGCTGGGGCAAGCCGTTCCACAGCTACCTGATGGGGCTGATCGGCAACGCGCAGGTCGGGCCGATCTACATCGGCTACCTCGGGGCGCTGTCCTTCGCCTGCGGGCTGATCGCCTTCGAGATCATCGGCCTCAACATGTGGGCGTCGGTGAACTGGGACCCGATCCAGTTCGTGCGGCAGTTGCCCTGGCTCGCCCTCGAGCCGCCGCGCCCGCAATACGGACTCCGGATCCTGCCGCCGCTCAACGAAGGCGGCTGGTGGCTGATCGCCGGCTTCTTCCTCACCGCCTCGATCCTGCTGTGGTGGCTCCGGCTCTACCGCCGCGCCGCGGCGCTCGGCCTGGGCAAGCACGTGCCGTGGGCCTTCGCCTCGGCGATCTGGCTCTACCTCGTGCTCGGCTTCATCCGCCCGATCATGATGGGCTCGTGGAGCGAGGCGGTGCCGTTCGGCATCTTCCCGCACCTCGATTGGACCGCCGCGTTCTCGCTGCGCTACGGCAACCTGTTCTACAACCCGTTCCACATGCTCTCGATCGTCTTCCTGTACGGGTCGACGCTGCTGTTCGCGATGCACGGGGGCACCATCCTGGCCTGCTCGCGCTACGGCGCCGAGCGCGAGATCGACCAGATCGTCGACCGCGGCACCGCCACCGAGCGCGCCGCCCTGTTCTGGCGCTGGACCATGGGCTTCAACGCCACGATGGAATCGGTCCACCGCTGGGCCTGGTGGTTCGCGGTGCTGACGACGCTGACCGGCGGCATCGGCATCCTGCTGACCGGCACCGTCGTCGACAACTGGTACCTCTGGGCGGTCAAGCACGGGGTCGCGCCGTCCTATCCCCAGGTCTACGGCCCGATCGTCGATCCCTCCAGCGTCGCCCCCTCGGTGCACCCATGAGAACCCTGCTCGCCGTCGCCGGCGCGGTCGCCGCGCTGTTCCTCACGATCGCCATGCTCGGCACCGCCGGCTGGACCCGCCCGCCGATGGCGCAGCAGCAGACCGGGTTCCGCGGCACTGCGATGGACGTCATCGAGACCCGGGCGAACAAGGCCGCCAAGATCGAGGCCAACCAGGCGCCCGCGCCGGCCGACCCGGCCGAGCCCGGGGGCGACAAGGCCTCGGCGGTCTACCAGAACGTCAAGGTCCTCGGCGATCTCTCGGCCGACAACTTCAACCGCCTGATGGCCTCGATGACCGAGTGGGTCGCCCCGGAGCAGGGCTGCACCTATTGCCACAACACCGAGAACATGGCCGACGACAGCCTGTACCAGAAGCGCGTCGCCAGGCGGATGCTGCAGATGGTCCAGCACATCAACTCGACCTGGAAGGAGAACCACGTCCACGAGGCCGGCGTCACCTGCTACACCTGCCACCGCGGCCAGCCGGTGCCGAAGAACATCTGGTTCGAGAATCCCGGCCCGAACGCGGGGCACGGCGTCATCCCGCGCAACAACGGGCAGAACGTCGCCAGCCCGCAGGTCGGCCTGACCTCGCTGCCCTACGGCGTCTACGCGGCGTTCTACGCGCACAAGAACACGCCCGAGGACGCGATCCGCGTCAACGCCACCTCGGCCCTGCCGGAGACCAAGGGCAAGCCGATCCAGGACGCGGAGAAGACCTTCGCGATCATGATCAGCATGGCGCAGTCGCTCGGCGTGAACTGCACCTTCTGCCACAACACCCGCTCGGTGGCGGATTGGAGCACGAGCACGCCCAACCGCGTCGCCGCCTGGCACGGCATCCGCATGGTCCGCGACCTGAACGAGGACTACATGCTGCCGCTCTCCGAGACGCTGCCGCCGAACCGCCACGGCCCGCTCGGCGACGTGCCGAAGATGAACTGCGCCACCTGCCACAACGGCGCCAACAAGCCGCTCAACGGCGCCCACGTGGTCGAGGCTTATCCCGAGCTCGCCGGGCCCGTCGCCTCGGCGGACATGCCGGCCGGCGTGCCGGCCCAGCCCGCGGCGACGCCGGATCCGGCGATGCCGGCGCCCGCGCCGAAACCCTGACGACCCCGGCCGGGCGAGCCCCGGTCGAACGTCCCGATCCCGAAACGGCCGCCGGACCCCCGTCCGGCGGCCGTTCTCGTTGCGGGAGGCGACGGGAGGCGCGGCGCGACCTTTGCACATCGGACGCGCATCTCGGTGAATACCGCCACTTTTCAGAAATCGCCGGCGCGTATACAGACAGGAAACACCATTCGCGTATTATACACGTACGGTTGCAAGCACACAGTGAACGAATGCATGCCGGGGGGGCAGGAACATGATGCGTGCGCGGGATCCCGGAGAGCTCGGCTCGGCCCTGGCGTCCTGCCGGACGGCGTTCGCCGGCGTCGCGGTGATGAGCGGCGTGGTGAACGTGCTGTACCTCACCGGCTCGTTCTTCATGCTGGAGGTCTACGACCGGGTGATCCCGAGCCGTTCGGTGCCGACGCTGA